>JACRAI010000134.1 GCA_016213425.1 archaeon
TCTACGGACCAATCACAAAAAGAAGACTACACAGCAAACTAACACAAATAACAGCAAGAATCATACTACACAACAGAAGAAAACTAACCTACTACAACAAAATAACTAAAAACAACTAATATCCGCGCAAGACCTATGAGGTTTGGAGTGAATCTGTGGTTCGAGGTTCTGAGTTTAAGGTTCGTGGCAACTCAAAACCAAGAACTAAAAACCAAATTAACAATCACAGGCAGAATAAGTACTCCCATAGAAAAACTGCGAGGAGTTTTAGAAAGTATAGGAATTAAACCTATTATAGAAGAAGTTATCAATACGATTAATCCTTGCCAGCTTGAAAAATACATATTTAACAAAAAAAGAAAAAACAAAACAAAAATAGATATTTTTTGAAAATTAACTTTATTGATAAAAATCACTGCAAGTCTGCTGATTTTTAAGGTTAAAATCACAGAAACACAGCCAACCAAAACACCAACACACGCTAGAGCAATTAGCTGCTCTATATTTATGAATATCATTATTTTTTTTATACCAATTAGAGCTCCGTTTCTTGCTTTGCCAAGAACAAACAAAGTGGTTAAAGAAATAAAAAAATCTATCGTGTTAACACCTCCAGCAAAAATCAAGTAAGTAAATTTATTTTGACTAAAATAAGGCTGCACTAGAGCAGTGCTTTGTGCAGGACTTAAACCTGGAAAGATACTAGTTATTACTCCTGCAATGCTACTTCCAAAAATAGCACTCAAGATATCTCTGGTTTTGAGCTGAATAATATTGGTCGCTTGTTGCGGAACTACTCTTTTAGGAGGAAAAATTAATGAAGAAAATAAAGTGCTTACTGCAAAGAGACCTGAGAATAAAGGAAGCATTTTATTATCTAAACTGGAATTTAATACGATAAGACCAAGTATCCCTGAGATAAAAAAAGTAAATAAAGAAAAAAAAGATCTACTTTTGAAAAACAAAATAATCATTAGTAAAATCAATAAAAAAAGAATAAACGGCTTTAAAAAAGAGTAGATTATAGATGCAAAGAATATCAATAAAGGCACGAAAATAACTCCCAGAATAAGCGTAAAAAAACTCCCTATAACTGTTAATTTAACTGCTTCATGACCTGCGCCTTTAATAAATAATTCATGACCTGGAAGTAAAGCAAGATCTTCATCAGGCGCGCCTAGAAAAATTGCAGGAATCGCATCAAGAAAAGTGTGGGTTATTCCTAGACTGAAAAGATAAACTGCAATAATAAAAGGGTGTAATTTCAAGCTAGAAATAACAATCAACGTTACAAGATTAACGTGGAGTCCTGGTGTTAATCCTGTGATTATCCCGCTCATTATGCCGACTAGTATTGATGTTAAAAAAGCAAAATACATAAGATTTAGGTTTTTTAATTTTTTATAAGTTTTTACTAAAAATTTCTGAAAAATCATACATCTTTTTGGAAAAAACACACAATAATTCTGAAAATCTTTCAGAATTTCTGAAAAGTTTTCAGCTTTCAACAAAATTAAACTAGATTGAAACCACTTAAAAGTAGTGAAAAAAACGAAAGATTTATAAATAAGCTCTTTCTTACTACAGTTATTATAATAATATATAGAGGTGGAGGAGGAAAATAAAATGAGAAAATGCGAATATTGCAATTACAAATGGAATCCAAGAGTTTCAGAACCAAAATCTTGTCCTAGATGTAAAAGAAGATTTGATTACAAGGATATAAGAGTAGTATTTGAAGCTTTGAAGAAAGAAATCTTAGGGATCGAAGCATAAAACAAAATTACTTATTATGATATTTATAGAAGTTCTTACCTAATCTAGTGTGGGGAAAATATCTTTTTTCAAAAAAACCAACTATTACTAGTAAAAACAAAACTATCGCAGTAGCGCTAAGTGCTAATTGATACAATCCAAAACCAACCATCATTCCGATAGCGGAAATAGACCATAAATTAGCTGCAGTTGTTAAACCATTAATTCTATTATTTGTCTTAAAAATAACTCCTGCACCTAGAAAACCTATACCTACAACAATATTAGAAGCAATTCTTGCAAAATCCGTTCGTACTAAAAGACTAGGATCCATGCTTGAAACATAAATAGAAACTGAAGAGAACGCTGCTGCGCCTAAACAAACTAAAGCATGAGTCCTCATTCCCGCGAAACGCAACTTGTACTCTCGCTCCATACCTATGAGCAATCCTAAACCTGTTGCGATAAGCAAACGCATTATTAATTCAGATTCTATAGACATTCTTTTCACCTTTAAAAAAAGAACCCCTCGTTTTTCATACGAGGGGCCAGCGTTTTTCACCTTCATCATTGGGGGTCAACAATGAAGGCTACACACCACATTAAGACCAAAGGGGTGAGTGTTAATTGAGAAGCTCTATGCCGAGCTCATCATTAAATTGTTTTTCTACTTCTTTCTTCCCTTGAGGCGAATCACCGACTAACCATGGAGAAGATACTCCAGTAACAATACTCATGACGATTAGTTTTCCTCTCATATCTTCACTAACTCTTGCTCCCCAGATAACGTTTGCATCTTTGTCAAGTTTTTCAGTGATCATCTCACCTATTTTATTGATTTCTTGCAAAGTCATGTCTGGACCTCCAGAAACGTGAATCAATGCACCAGTTGCTCCCTCATAATCTATCTCTAGTAAAGGATGCTCTAAAGCAGCTTTAACAGCTTCTTCAGCCCTGTTTTTTGTATCTGAACTACCAACTCCGATTGAAGCTATGCCTCCACCTTTCATTATTGCTCTAACGTCTGCATAATCTAAGTTAACTAAGCTTGGTTGACAGATTGTTTCAACTATTCCTTTAATCATCGAAGCAATAAGTTCATTAGCTACAGCAAAAGCTTGTTGTACTGGCAAGTTTCCTGCAATTTGAACTAAACGATTGTTATCAATAATTATTGCAGTGTCAACATATTTTCTTAGTTCACTTAATCCTAATTCGGCTTTGTCAACGCGAGCTCTTTCAATACTGAATGGCATAGTTACTACTCCTACAACTATTGCATCAGTTTCTTTAGCTGCTTTAGCAATGATCGGAGCACTTCCTGTACCTGTACCGCCGCCCATTCCTGCACAGACAAAAACAATATCAGAACTTTTCAAGTATTCTTTCACTTGGGTTAAGCTTTCTGCAGCTGCTTCCGCTCCTTTTCTTGGATCGCCACCGCAACCTAAACCTCTAGTGATATTCTTTCCGATTAAGAATTTTTTATCAGCTTCAATTAATTTTAAATGTTGAGAGTCCGTGTTGCAAGCCAATACTTCGGCGCCTTTAATGCCTTTTTTGTACAGCCAACTAACCATGTTGTTTCCAGAACCACCTGTTCCAAAAACACGGATGCTCACAGTACCAACTTTCAATTCATTCAAGTTTAGATTTTCAACTTGAACTTTTTCTTTCATCTCCTCAGCTTTCTCCAGTAAAACATTCATTTTTCCTCCTCCCCCTTTGTGGTATGTAATTAACTTACCACCAAAACATTTATAAAGCAATGGCATTACTATTTCCTAGAATTCACTAATACCCAATCTGACAATTGCTGTGAACATTAGGAATTCGCCAAAACCCCTTTTCTTATTCTCTTTTTAAACAGTTCCTATATATAAATATTATTGCATTTAAAAATATAGTTCTTTAAATACTAATCGTCTAAGACTTCTTTGGCAAAAAGCGAGTTAGCTTTTTAGCTTGTTCGCCGATTACAGTTAAAAGTTCAGTAAAAATTTTTTTAAATTCTGCTTTATCTTTAACTTTATTATTCCACTTGTTAAAAAAAGTAACATCGTATAATGAAAATTTTGGTTTTTCTTCAGGTTTTTCATCTGGATAACCGAAAGTTAAAATTGCTCTAGGAATTACATCTTCAGGAATGCTAAAAACTTCTAGAATTGTTTTCTCATCAAAACTTCCAACCCAGCACCCACCTAAGCCTTCTGCATGAGCGGCTAAGAGCATATTTTCAGCAGCACAAGATGCATTTTGAATACTATACACATTCTTACCTCTAGGACCATACATTCTTTCTTCTTTCACAGATTCAGAACAAATAAGTATTGCTAATGGTGCTTCATTGATCCAGTCTTGTTCCAGAGATGCTTCATTTAATTTTTCCAACTTATCTTTATCTGTAACAACAAGAAATTTCCAATCTTGAACATTGCCAGCATTAGGAGCTAAACGACCCGCATCAAGGATGTTCAACAATTTTTCAAACTCCACAGGTTTGCGTTTATATTTTCTTACACTCCTTCTGGAAAATAAATTTGTTAACGCATCCATGAGTTGAATTATTGATTGATTAATATATAAACTTTTAGTTAGATTTTATTTCTTTGATTAATTCTGTTTAATCACTCAGAGACCATCTGTGAATTGATAACAATTTGCAAAATTTCTTGAAAGCACACTTACCATCAACCGAAAATAAAGTCACCATTTTTAAACACCTAACCTCAAAATTAATTGATAAAATCGTTTGTAGTACAAAAACTTATTAATTAGAGATCAATTAGAAAGTAAAATGAGGTATTTAGAACTTGCAGAAGTTTATGAAAAACTAGAAAGAACTAGCAAAAGATTAGGAAAAACAAAAATACTTTCTGAATTTCTAAAAAAAATATCTGAAAAAGAAATTGATCATTTATTGTTGTTAATTCAAGGAAGAGTTTTTCCTGCATGGGATCAAAGAGAGTTGGGAATTGCTCATAAATTAATAATAAAAACTTTAAGACTGGTAACTGGAAAAACAGAAAAACAAATTTATGATGTGTTAAAAAAGACAGGCGATTTAGGAGAGACAACAGAACAATTAGTTGGAAAAAAAACTCAAGTTACATTATTTTCTAGAAAATTAACAACCCAACAAGTATTTGACACATTGCAAAAGATCGCAAGTCTTGAAGGAACTGGAACTGTAGAGAAAAAAATGCAGTTTATATCAGAATTATTAACAAGCGCAGATCAAAAAGAGGCCAAATACATAATAAGAACAATAATAAGCGACTTAAGAATTGGTTTAGGTGAAGGAACTTTCAGAGATGCAATTGTATGGTGTTTTTTCGGAGATGAATTGGAAATAAAATATGATGAAAAAGAAAATAAAGTAAATTTTTCTGAAAATAATAGAGAAAAATATGATGAATATAATGATAAGGTCCAAAGAGCGATTGATTTAACAAATGATTTTGTGGAAGTTGTGAATGCCGCCAGAAAAGGAGTTAAAAGTTTAGATAATCTTTCTTTGAAAATTGGAAATCCAATAAAAGTAATGCTTTACCAAAAAGTCAAAAATATTGAAGACGGATTTGAAACAGTTGGCAAACCTTGCGCTATAGAACAAAAATACGACGGATTCAGAGTAGAATTGCATAAAAAAGGAGAAGAGATAAAAATATTTACTAGACGGCTGGAAGATGTTTCGAATCAATTCCCCGACGTTGTGAAAGCAGTAGAAGAAAATGTCAAAAAAGACTGTGTTCTTGACGCAGAAGTTTTAGGATTTGATAAAAAAACAAAAAAATACCTGCCATTCCAAAGTATTTCTCAAAGAATAAAAAGAAAATATGATATTAAAGAAATAATTGAAAAATTCCCCGTGGAAGTAAACGTTTTTGACGTGATTTATTTTGAAAACAAATCACTATTAAACCAGCCATTCAAAGAAAGAAGAGCAATACTTGAAAAGAACATTAAGCAAGTACCGCTAAAATTCAAACTGGCAGATCAATTAATAACAGATAACTCACAAAAAGCGCAAGAATTCTACGACAAAGCACTCAAAGCAGGAAATGAAGGAATAATGATGAAGAATCTAGAAGGAATATACAAACCAGGCTCAAGAGTTGGTTACGGAGTTAAAGTCAAGCCAACAATGGAAACACTCGAAGTAGTTATAGTTGGAGCAGAGTGGGGTAGCGGAAAAAGAGGCAAATGGTTGAGTAGTTTCACAATTGCGTGCATAGACGAAAACGAAGAATTCGTTGAAATAGGAAAAGTAGGCACTGGATTTAAAGAAAAAGAAGGAGAAGAAGGAGTTACATTTGAACAAATGACTAAATTACTCAAACCATTAATAATTGAGGAAAGTCAGAATGAAGTAAAAGTAAAACCAAAAATCGTCATAGAAGTTAATTTTGAAGAAATACAAAAAAGCCCAACATACGCAAGCGGGTACGCATTAAGATTTCCAAGACTTGTAAAATTAAGAGAAGACAGAAGAGCAGAAGACTGCGCAAGAATAGATGAAATAGACAATTTCTACAATCAACAAAGAGGCAGGGGAAAATAGGTCTTAATTTTTGCTTTTTTCAATTTGCCGTTTTTGATAATCTTTCTGACTCGCGTAACCAATGTAAGCTCCTAGGATGGAACCGATTATTTCTGAACTAAAATGAAACCAGTTTAACTCATTAATTGTTTGAGGGAAATCATAACCCGCTAATTTTGAAATACCCTGTGAAAATAATATACCTGCAGCACCACCCAAAATTCCTAAACAAGTGCTTGCTGCGACAATATCCGACATTTCACCTAGATCTTTTTGTTTTGGCGGTTTTACTCCGTTTCTGAAAGCATCAATATCTTCTTGTGTGATTTTAGGATTGTGACGTTTTTTTGGTTTTTGAGATGAAGGAATGGAATGCTCACCGTAAATTTCTTTATATTTAGCTTCAATTTTCTCAGATAATGAACGGGCTGATTCTTCTAGACAAGCAATACTTGATTTTAATTGATCATTATTATCTCTATAATATCTTATATTGCTATTTTCTAACGCGTTAAGTGTTTTTCTACGTTCTTCCCATAAATCAAGTGTTTCGAAATCATAAAGACAGTTCTTGTATGAATCATCAAAAAATTTTCCTCCAAGAAATTTTGGAAGTCTAGATAATACTTTGTAAGTTCTAGCTTTGAAAGAAAGTTGTTTTGGTTGAGCAGGTTCTTGAGCTACTTGCTCAATTTTTTCTTCTAAAGAATCATTATTTCTATCGAATGCTTTTACAGCTAAGTCCTCTTTATTTTGCTCGTTTTGAGAGACCTTAGCTTTATACATTATTAGTAATTACTTGAAATACTTAGTAATCCTATTTACGGGTTTGACAGATTCAGCTTTATCCTTTGCATCTGCAGGTTGATTTTCTGGAGTTTTTTTGTATTTTTCACCAAAAGGATCCAAACTATCAAAAACAAATCCTTGTTCAAATTCTTCAAAACTGAATTCTTCATCCCCTGGAGAAATATTTTTTGGCATAGTTAACCTCTATAGTGCCAGTCAACTTCTTCAGATCTTCTTTTAGCTATGCTGGCTATTTGATTATATTTCTCATTACCGGTGTGAACATACATATTATTAGCGTATTCAAAAACTGTTTCTTCAACATCTTTTTCTAGAGCTTTTGTAAAAGCAAGTTTGAATTCTTTGCCAGTTAAACCTTCACCAGCCAATTCTGTCCTTAATTTGTTCTTTAAATCACTTTGACTCAAATGAGCGTGTTCATGCATTAATAAGTATTCACGCATAACTGAATTTTCAACATCATACTCTCCAGATAAATAGAAAACACCATGTCTCCAATCCATATTTTCGTTTTGAACAATAAAAGCATCATCTCCTTTTGTAACCGCCATCAGGTAACTGTTGCTTCTCATTTTAGCATGAGCAACACCTTTAACATTCTTTACAGATCTGCCTATACTTCTTAAGTATTCTCCAAATTCTTCTCCTTCATTAGAAAAGTAATTTAATGCAAAATCAGTAAATGTTCTAGGAGCATCAACTTTAGCTACTCCTTCAAGCCTAGATTCACTCTTTATTTTAGGTGATTCATACATTTTTTTGCCAGTTTTTCTGTGAGCTGCCGAATACGCACCTCTAAAAGAACTCAGGATTTCATCTAAACCTGGCGCTTTTCTGTATGCTTGATTGTCAATTTCAGTTATCATGACAATATAATAGCGCCTCTAGTATATAAATGTTTCGTTTTTTTACTACTCCGGAGTAGTTTCAAACTGTTCGTGGTTCACATTTTGAGATTTGTTGGTAAATAAACATCCGTGCTGCAAACAGCAAACCTCAAACTTTACGATACTTTTTTATACTATTTTACCCCTTGAAAACACCGCATGTTAGAAAAAGCAATAAAAGAGCTATTCCGAGTAATGCCCAAGGAGGAGGTATATTTCTCAAGAAAAGGCGAATACTCTATAACACCTTCACAAGATAATTTTTTAAAAACTCATTATGACCCTAAAATTAAAGTAATTCACTTTGAATTTGAAAAAAATATTGATTGGGAGAAAGTTGAAGAATTTTACGTTGATGAAAATAATTTTTTATCTGTAGAGTTTGTGTGCGATTCTGAAAGATTTAGTGATTTAGCTACAGAATACCACACTTTAAGCCCTCCAGTAGATGAAACAATAATGGATTATGAATTGAGAATTACTAAAGAAGATGAAGTTTTAGAGATTGTAAGTGAAGGACCCTATTCTTTAACTTTTTATGTTTGCTATGAAAATAAAAAAACTGGCGATATAAAAAACAAAGTGCTCAAAGTAAAAAAAACTGAAGAAAAAATAAATGAAGAGCTGAAAAGAATTCTTGATAAACAAAAAAAAAGCTCGCATAAAAGACCTGAAAAAGATGTTATAACTGCAGTAGTTAAAACACCAAAAGAAAAGTTAGAAAATTTACTGAAATTAAATTTAGACGAAGAAGAAGTAGCTCTTAATTATGATGAGATGCAGGAAAGAATTAGAAAAGTAAGAGATATTATGCTTAAAATGCCAATAACAGTGAAAAAAGGCTTGCTAAAGATAAACTTTGAATACACTTCAGATTGCAAACTTGAGTACTGTGTTAACAAAGATTATGGAAGTACTGTAGATTTGTACAGAGACATTAATATTGACTGGGAGAAAGATACAATCCACACTGGAAGCGTAACTGATATTTTTGGCTTGGAGAGCGTGGGCTTTGATATTGAATATCAAAATGGCAAATGCAAAGTTAGGGGAAGAGTATCAACTGAATTGTTAGGTGAAGGATTACTTGAAGAATTTTTAAATAAGTTTAATGCTTGAAACTTTCTCAATCACAAAATCTTGTTTGATTAAATCTTCTATGAAAGAGCGAATTTCTGTGTGCGCTCTTTTTACTGAAGCGTTGATTCTATCGTTTTTAATGAACGTTTTTGAGTGAATTTTTTTAAAATTTTTAACATGCTCTTCAAATTTTAATAAAGGGCCCTCTCTAACAACTTCTTCAGGTAAAATGTTTTTTTTAAGCACGAAAAAAAACTTCGCAGTTTTATTCCAGTCCCAACCAGAATCAATTAATTCAAAATCTTCAATTTTATTTTTTAAGTATTCAAAAACCTTTAACAACTTGCTTCCCACTACGTCTTTCTTACCTTTCAAGGGAGAGATTTCAAGAATGAGCAGACTTCCTTTTACTTTAGAGAAATCTTTTTTTTGTTCTTCAAAGAATTTTTTTGAAGGACTTTCAAGGAATGATTTGGCTGCGGTGATTAATTGTTGATATTTTTCTTGGCTAACAACTGATGCAGCGTTGCGATCGGGTTGGACTGGATCTATGACTATTAGTGGACCTGAAATTTTTGATTTGTTAAGAACAAATAAAGGATTTTTATTTTTATATCTTTTTTCTGGATCAATAATTGTTTTAGAACCCCATTTTGATACACTTTTGATTAGACCGAGAAAGCTTCCGTAAAAGATAGTTAAAATATCAACAACGTGGCCTGAAAATCCTTTAATGTAACTTTCTGCTCCGTAAACTTTGTTTGCTTTAAAAAATTTTTTTGCCAATAAAATTTCATCACTTTTTCTTGCTTTATTTGCCCACTTGACATGCAAAGGAGAAAAATCAGTTACGTTATGAGCATCCTGCGGTTTTTTAATATTTAATACAGGCACTATCTCAAATTTTAAGGAATTATTTATTTGAAAATAATCACGGCTTCCATGAACTTTTTGAGGTTTAAATTGCTTAATTAAACTCGCCAATAATTGACTCAAATTTTCATCAGAGTATTTCATATCAAATTTTACAAAAATATCAATATCAGCATCCCCTTTAAGCCAAGTTTTTTTAGAATAACTACCCCCAAAAACTGCTTTTGCTTTAATTCCTTTTTTCTTAATCAAAAAATTAATTTTCTTGATAAATTCTTCAGCTTCTTTAATTTTGGATTGCTTAGGCTTTATTTCACTTAAAACTTCTTTTAAAAGCTCCATGAACTCAAATTAATTTTTTGTTTTTATAAACAGTGCTTTTCCACGTAATACTTCAGTAACCTGAATTATTACATATAACCGCAACAATTTTAAGTAAGCATTGATATATTCAATGACTTATGACAAAGAAAATCTATTTAGACACGAATTTTTTAGTTTACTGTGTTCAGAATAAAATAAGCATTCTTGATGAATTAAACAGGATTTGTGATTTCAAATACGAAATTTGCATAATTGATAAAACTATAGAGGAACTAAGGAAATTAAAGGGAAAATATTCTCAACCAGGAAAAATTGCAGAATTAATAGTGAACAAACTTAATATTCAAAAAATAAAAAGCGACAAAACTGTTGATGAAGCACTAATAGAGTTGAGTGATGAAGAAAAAATCGTGGCAACAAATGATAAAGAATTAATTAAAAAATTAAATTGTAAAGTGATAATTGTAAAACAAAAAAAATATTTGGCGTTCAGGTGACTTTTATAGCGTACTCGCCGTCTGCTTCTATACCTATTTGTTTAGCAATAAAAGAATTACTATGATCTAAAATGTATAATCTTCCCTTCCAATTGTTCGCAAAACTAGATGTTTTACAAACAGGACATTCATTTCCATCAATGAATTTCTTGCATCTTTTACATACTTTCTTTTTCATTTTTTCTTAACCGCCGCTTTTGCTTCTTCAGTCCACCACTCTGGCTTTCCTAATTGTTCTTGCCTCATAGTTAAACCAATTTTTGGATTAGTTAAATCTTTGAATGATATCTGAACAACTCTTGCCCAGCAAATATCTCCTACTTTTAAAGATCTTTTTGTGTCTCTACCAGTTAAAACTTTCTCTTTTGAAAAACTAACAAAATCATCCATTGTTTGAGAAACGTGAATCATACCATCAACAGGTCCTAAAGTCATGAAAGCACCAAAATCAGTTATATCTTTAACCCTGCCTTTTACTACTTCTTGCTGTTCTGGCTTGAAGACTAAAAGGTCGAAAGTTGTTTCATAAAAACTGGCGCCATCGTTAGGAACAACAACACCTTCACCGATTTCATTAACACCAACTACGTCAACAACAACTCCTAATTCTGCATCTATAAAACCGGAATATTTTTGTCTAAGACTTTTCTCTACAGATTGAGCAACATCCTTGCCAAAATATATTGGAGGTACTCTTACGTGATCTTTTACACTTAGTTTATAGAACATATAAGAAGTAGTTATGGGGGTATTTAAAAAGCTTTCTAGAAAAGCTTTAAAAAGCAAGAGATTTTCCAAAACTATTATGGAAGTAAAAATAGAGAGAAAAAAGGAAAACAAACTTTTAGGAAGAACAGAAGTTGAAGGGAGCTTAACATTTACAGGTCCTACACCGTCTTACAAAGACTTAACTGCTTCATTAAGCACATCGTTAAAAGTTGCTCCTGAAGTAGTTCTGCTACAACATGTTTACACTGCTTTTGGAGTTCAAACTGCTAAATTTGACGCTTTAGTGTATGATTCAAAAGAAAAATTAGAAAATGTTGAAGGTAAAAGAGTTAAAAAGAAAGTAGAAAAACCTGCAGAAGCAGCAGCTGCCGAATAGGTGAAAAATGGCTAAAGAAGAAAAATCAGGAAAAAAACAAAGAAAACCTAAGAGAAGAGGAAAATTATACGTGAGATACCAAGTGAAGGGTGGCGAGCTAGTAAGAACAAATTCTTCATGCCCTAAATGCGGACCAGGCAACACAATGGCTAAACACCAATCAAGAAAAACCTGCGGTAAATGCGGCTACACTGAATTCTCAAGAAAAGAATAAGTAAAAAAAAATTATTCAAGCACAGGTCTTTCACCTAATAAGTATTTTACTTGAACACCTTCAAATTTATTAGGAAAAGTTCTTCCGAGTTGAACTACAGTTTTAACGTGTTTGTAGTCAACTAAAATTGCAGGATGTTTTGCTCCATATTCTCTAACCCTTTCTTTACTTACATTTCCAGTGTGGCTTATTCCATAAATAATTCCAGAGACAGCTGTAGGCATTCCAAAAGGATCTGTGATTAAAACTATTCCAACTTTTTCATCACAATATTGTTCAGCAAATTTTTCAGTTATTTTATCAAGTGTTTTTTTGTTCATACTTACACCAAAACAATTGTATTTATTAAATTAATGACTGAAAAGATGATTTATTTACAATTTAAAATTTCTGTGGTGTTGTAAACTTTAACTTGATCTTGCTTTTTTAATTTTTTATCTTCACTCCATATAGCACAATTTAACTTTAATGCTAGCGCGAAGTAGATCATATCATCTGGATCAGGCGATATTTTTTCTGCCTCTTGAACAAACTCTACCAATTCTTCTAAAGGAACTATAATCACTCTTCTTTCGAAAATAGCTAGAACTCTGTAGAAATCCTCTACTGTTCTACTAGTTTTCTTAAGAAGTTCATCTTTGTGTTTTTCAAGTTCCCTAAAAATAAATTCAGAAGTATAAAGATGTAATTTGCCTGAGAATAATAATTGGTGACTGAAACTATTTTTAATAAGTGCTGCGAATAATATGTTAGCATCAACTATGAGATCCATCTTATTTTGCAATTCTTCGTAACTTTTCACTTACTGATTTACTGACTTCTTTGCCTAGTCTCAATGCATCTTCTTCATTTAGTCGACTTTTTTCTTTGAATCTTCTTAAAAACTCCATATCTTCTATTTTCTGTAAAAACGCCTGCCTAGCTACTTCAGACCAATTAATTTCCTGAAACGAATCCATTCTGTGTTTTAATTCGCTCGGTACAGCCAATGTTAATGTTGTCATTTAGATCGCCTCACTCATTATGTGTGAATAAATAAAATATGTGCAAATATATAAATCTTTGCGTTCTGGATTACGCAGAATTATTCCTTAGCTTGTTTCCACATCAAGTTGAATATTAATCTGTATGAATTTGCCATGTGTTCATTATTAATTATTGTTACTATTGGTTTTTCCATCCAGACTACGAATGCTACTTTTTTTCCGTAAATTGTGGTTTCTGTTAAAGGCTCAAAATCTTCACCCAAAAATCTGAGCTCAATTAAATCTTTAGGTATTAATTTTGTCCAGTTTCTTAGTGATTTATTGAATATCATTTTGGCTTTTATTCCATATTCCTTTTGTTTGGCATGAAGGTTTTGCCAATAATAATCTCCTATAATGAGTTCCGACTCTTTTGGACTGCCAAAAGCAAGATAATCTAGCTTTTCTTTTATAATATCAGAATAAATTTTTTTTACTCCTGAAAGCCCTTTAAGAACTATTGCGGTTTCTTGGCTTACAAAATGTTTCTTTGCAATTTCTACCTGTTCAGATAATTTTTTTGCTATTTTTTCTTGTGATTCTAATTCACTTTTTTTTCTTGAGATAAATTCCATTAAAGAGTCTGGTTTTTGTAATTGATAAACTCTTATTTTTCCTTCAATTATTTTTGAGATTAGTCCTTTCTCACACATTCTTTCTAGTGCGTCATATGCATTTGATTTGTATAATCCTGTTTCCTCTACAAGTTTCTGCACATTCGATGCACCCATTTTTAACAACGCAAGATATAATTCTGCTTCAGTCTTTGAAAGTCCTATTTTCATCAAATCATTTGCTTGCATAGTAGTACCCATATACTACTACTAGTTTAAATATATTTCTATTGCTTAATGTGCGTAGACACAATCGGGAGGTGTTCAAAATGGAAAGAAAACTAACAAACAAACTTGGAACTGCAGCGTTATGCTTAGTAATGGGACTTGGAGGATTTGGACTGGGCAAAGCAACTTCAAAAGTTGACAAAATAAGTTTTCATGAAGCGACAAATGATCGAGGAATAGGTGGTATAGTGAGAGGTCCAGACATTTATAGGGCAATAAAATTACACAAACCTTATGCTCAAGATGAAATATTTGTGAAAAGAAAACGCGCTAGTGACTACGAA
>JACRAI010000135.1 GCA_016213425.1 archaeon
ATTGTAGAGATAGCAATACTATTTGCATTTCTTGCAGGAATTGACTATTGCGCAAAACACAAATATGACTCAAAACAGACCAATCATTCAAACCAGCAAACAATCAACTCTGGACGTTAAAACACAAACCTACTTCTTCACTTCAACAATATTAATCGTTTGCCAGTATTCGTAGCCTTGTTTGAATTCTTTTTTCAAACCTCTTTGCAATAAATAATTCATCCATTCGGGATTGTTTAATACATTGTAGACTTTTAGCGGAACTTGTAAGCTTTCAAGTTTTTTGATTGATAAAGTTTTAATTAACTGATTTGTTAAGTGTTCACAAAGGCTTGAAATGTTGGTTATTATAACTCCTTGCGGAGTTAAGTTTTCTTTTGCTTGTGTTAATAAGTAATTAAGCAAGTAAATTCCTTCGTAAGGATTGTCATCAATGCTTTTCGGTCTTGGAATGTATGGAGGATTGCACATAATCAAATCATATTTTTTGTTTTCAATAAATTTTAGTGCGTCTCCAACGTGAAATTTTGCTCTTTTATCTTTGATGTTTTCTTTCGCACATTTTATTGCGTACTTGTTTAAATCTATTAAATCTATTTTTTTAATTTTTGAATTATTGAGCAAGTATTTGGATATGAATCCTGAACCGCACCCGATCTCTAGGACAGTTTTTACATTTGTTAAATCGATTTTTTTGAGCGCTTTGCAGAATAATAATGTATCAATTGATGGTCCCCAGACTCCAGGATATTTTTGTTGTTCAAAATCGACAGAAGTATTTTCGTATTCTGTGATTTTTAGTGGATAAGAAAATAATGCAAATACCGTATCTCTCAATGTTGGATTTAATTGGCCAATTTTATGATTATCCGTTACTAGAACTGGTTTATCGAAAATAACTACTTGCTTTCGTTTATCTTTAGACCAAGTATAAACACGATTGCCTTTTTCATCTTTATCCAACGCTAAAGCTCTGGATAAATCATCACCATTAGCATAAATTTCTTGTTTAGTTAATTCAGAGTTGAATTTGATAATCATGGAAACAACTTTTTGTTTTTAGTTATATATAGTTTTCGATGAATAAAAGAAAATAGATTTTGGAACTCAAATGAACGGGGTATTCTAAGGTATTTTTATCTGTTGATTACTCCTGTGCTAGAATGTTTTCTTTCTCGTTTGAAAACTCTAGGCAGCCTAGCTGCGAAGTGATTAACGAGTGCAAATTCAACAGTTATATTCTTTTTGGAAAGCTTTAAAACAAATCTGTCTTTTCTTGAATTATGCCTTTACCATCTGAAGTCGAGAGAAAAGTAAGAATAAAGTACGAGAATGCGCCTACTGATGAAACTAAAGGTTGCAGTCCTGAAAAAAGAAACGTAGAAGTGTTGCTAGATTACGGAGTTATTAATCTAAACAAACCTAAAGGACCAACAAGCCATTTAGTTAGCGATCATGTTAAAAAAATTCTTCACGTAGAAAAAGCAGGCCACGGAGGAACTCTCGATCCGGGAGTTACTGGAGTTCTTCCAATAGCAATAGGCAGAGCTACTCGAGTTATCCAAACAATCCTTAAGGGTGGTAAAGAGTATGTTGCAATCATGCATTTACATGAAAAAGTTGATGAAGTTAAATTGAGAGAAGTAATTAAGAAATTTGTTGGCGAGATTGATCAAATGCCTCCAGTTAAGAGTGCTGTTATTAGACGAGTTAGAACTAGAAAAATATATTATATTGATATTTTGGAAATTAAAGATCAAGATGTTTTAATAAAAGTAGGTTGTGAGGCGGGAACTTACGTGAGAAAACTTTGCCACGATATTGGCCGAAAATTGAAAGTTGGCGCACACATGAGTGAGTTAATAAGAACAAAAGCAGGGCCGTTTAATGATAAAGATTGGGTGACTCTTCAAGATTTAGAAGATGCTTATTATTTTTGGAAAGAAGAAAAAGATGATAAAGAAATAAGAAGATGCATTAAACCTTTTGAGGTAGCAGTCAATCATCTGCCTAAAATCTGGGTTCATGACAGCGCGGTTAATCCGCTATGTCATGGAAGTTCATTAAAAGTTCCCGGAATTGTTAAATTACATGACTTTAACGTAAAAAGTTTAGTTGCAATCATGACCTTGAAAGATGAGCTAATAGGCATAGGGCAGGCAGAAATGACTTCTAAATCAATAATTAAAGAAGAAAAAGGCATAGCCATTAACATGGAAAAAGTCTTCATGCCTACGGGAGTTTATTAGTTTGAAGTTTGCAGTGGTGCGTTGTATTGGAACGAAAAACTTATATACTTGTTAAATAACCTTATTTAATATTAAATAACTTTTAATAAGGTGAAAAAAATGGTATTAAAAACATTTAACGTGCAAGAAGAAGTTTATAAAAAGTTTTCAAGTTTTTGCAAAGAATTAGGAATAAGCATGAGCAAGCAAGTAGAAATGTTCATGGAGAACTTCATTTCAAAAGAGCCTGAAGCAAAAAAAGAATATCTAGAAAAATTAGAAAGAATTAGAAAAGGAAAATTTATAAAAGTAGAAAGTTTTGCTAAAAGATACGGACTAGAATGAAATACCATTTACAAGTATCTGAATACGTTGATGATATCTTTCAAAAACTCAGTAAAAGGAACAGAAAACAATTAGAAATCATTAATAAAAAAATAAACAAAATTTTAGAAGACCCTCACCATTTCAAACCCCTAAGAGGAGATATGAAGGGATCAAGAAGAGTGCACATAGATAAATCATTCGTTCTTATTTACGAGATTGATGAAAATAGCAAAACTGTCAACTTAATAGATTACGATCATCACGACAAAGTTTATTGATAAAAACATTTAAATAACTCTTTTCTTTTTAGTGCTTTATGCCTAAAATTACTTTAACTTTTCCTGATGGGAACAAAAAAGAGCATGAGAAAGGCGTTACTGGTTTAGAAGTAGCTAAAAGCATTGGTGAACGATTGGCCAGAGATGCATTATGCATTAAGGTTAATGATAAGATTCAAAGCTTGAATAAACCAATTAATGAAAACGCGAAAATTCAAGTTTTGACTTTTAATGATAAAGAAGGAGTTTACTGCTTCAGACACAGTACGGCTCACGTTTTAGCTCACGCAATAAGAAGGATTTATCCTAAAGCAAAAAACACTATCGGCCCTCCAGTTGACGAAGGATTTTATTATGATTTTGACGATTTAGATATTACTCCTGAAGATTTTCCAAAGATAGAAGCAGAAATGCAGAAAGTTGTTGATGCAGATCTTGAATTTGAAAGGAAAGAAATAACTCTTGAAGAATTAAAAAAATTATTTCCTACTAATCAATACAAGATAGAACTTGCTCAAGAATTTTCTAAAGCTGGAGAAAAATTAACGTCATACAAGGATGGTGATTTTGAAGATTTATGTGAAGGACCTCATGTTACAAGAACAGGAATGATAGGCGCATTCAAATTAACTAAACTTGCAGGCGCTTACTGGAGAGGAGACTCAAAAAACAAGCAGTTAACAAGAATTTATGGAATAAGTTTTCCAGACAAGAAATTGTTGAAAGAACATTTAGATATGCTTGCTGAAGCGGAAAAAAGAGATCATAGAAAATTAGGCAAAGATCTTGACTTATGGAGTTTTCATGACGTAAGTCCAGGATGTCCTTTCTTCCATCCTAAAGGAATGGTTATCTACAACGAATTAATGAAATTCTTAAGAGAAGAATATTTCAAGAGAGGATTTAAAGAAGTAGGTACTCCAACATTATTTCATAAAAAATTATGGGAGACAAGCGGGCACTGGAGTCATTATCAAGAAAACATGTTCTTATTGCAGGGAGGAGAAGTTGGGTGCAAACCAATGAATTGTCCTGCAGCAGCATTAATTTACAAAACAACTGTAAGAAGTTACAAAGAATTACCTTTAAGACTGGCAGACTTCGGAGTTTTGCATAGAAAAGAAGTAACCGGAGCACTATCAGGATTGTTAAGAGTTGTAAGATTTATTCAAGATGACGCACACATTTTTGTTGACAAAGACAGAATTCTTGAAGAAGTAACTAAAGAATTGGAATTTGTTAAACATATTTATTCTATGTTCGGATTAAACTATCATATAGAGTTAAGCACAAAACCAGAAAAAGCAATGGGCAGCGATGAATTATGGAATGAAGCAGAACAAAGTTTGATGAAAGCACTAGACGTGAACGAGATAAAATACAAGCTAAATCCCGGTGATGGAGCATTCTACGGTCCTAAGATTGATTTGCACATTAAAGATTGCTTGAAAAGAACATGGCAGTGTGGAACAATACAGTTAGACTTCCAAATGCCGGAAAAATTTGACTTGAGATTTATGGGTGAAGACGGAGAAAACAAGTATAGACCTGTAATGATTCACAGGGCACTAATAGGAAGTATTGAAAGGTTCATGGGAGTTATCACAGAACATTTTGCAGGCAAATTTCCATTATGGTTAAGCCCGATTCAAGTCAGAGTTTTAACAATTACAGATGCATACAATAGTTATGCACAAAAATTAGTTGATGAATTAACTAAAAACCTTGTTAGAGCAGAACTCGATGACAGTGCAGAAACAATGAATAAAAAAGTAAGAACTGCACAATTAGACAAAGCAACGCTAATAGTTACAATTGGAGAAAAAGAACAATTAAACAACACAGTAGCGTTAAGAACTCTTGATGGAAAAGTAATATTTGGATTAAACAGAGAAAAATTCATTCAAAAAATTGTTGAATTAATCAAGAACAGAAATTTAGAATTAAAGTTCGAGAATTAAATGAAAAAAAGAGGAAGTGAATTAGGTTTTAGATATTCAGGTAGACAAGCAATAATAGGATTTTCTTTAATTTACTTGCTTTTAACGCTTTACTCTTACACAAAGTCCGGATATCTTAGCTCGTTCAACCTTTCAATACCAATCATAGTGATAGCGGTAACAGGTGTGTTTTATTTTGTTTCTGATGCTTATTTCCAAAAAACATCTAATCGAGTTTTGATTTATTTAAGAGACTTGAATTCTTTTGATGTTACAGGAATACTGCTCGCAAGTTATTCTTTGATTTTTTTATACCAACTCATTTTTAATTTTTACAATGTTGAAGTATCAAGACTTTATTTTTTCTTTATTAGTTTATTTATTACAGTTGTTATTGGCACCATAATTTTCTTGTTTTCTTTATTAAAATACAAAAAAGGAGAAGGAGTACTCAATCTTTTTAAGAAAAATGTACTCTTACTTGATCCAGTATACCGATTTGGAATAAGTGATTACATTAAACCAACATACAAAATAGAGTACAAAAGGCCTAAAGTTATCAAAATAATAAATTCTGTAGGATACATTTTATTTATTCTTTATTTGTTACTAGTTGGTTTTACAGCAAACTATCGAGTTGAAACTGAAGGCGTTTTTGAAAAACTAAATTATGAATACGTCACAACCACAGGACATAGAGGAGCAAGCCCATCCATAGCAAAATTAATAATAATGGAAATATACACAAAAGATAAAAAAATTGTTGATTTTGTCATCGGTGCTAAAGCGGTTAAAGATTTCGAGAATAATTACCAATGCCTAAATTTACAACCAGGTTATATTGTAAAAATAAGACATCATCCATTCGCGTATTCTTGGCCGTACTTTAATGAAGTTGTAAGTTGTAGAATTTGAGAATAATTAATTGTTAAGTAAATCACGGAATTTCTTTTTTAATA
>JACRAI010000138.1 GCA_016213425.1 archaeon
TAATCCTGAAAACTGAACAGCAATTGCTTTTGCAAATTCTTTTTTTGTCTGCTGAATTGTCCTTGCAAAAGTTTTCCATACTTTGTTTAATATACCTAAATACCACATATCTAGTTCGAATTCTAAGAATTTTACATCAAAAAGAGGATCATAACTTCCAGGTTCAACAGGTTCGCCTAAAGAATTGCAGCTTCCAGAGGCGTCCACTACATGGATTAAAACATCTGCCTGTCTTAAATCATCCAAGAATTTATTGCCCATTCCTTTACCTTCATGTGCACCTGGAACTAGTCCTGCAACATCAATAACTTCTACTGGAACAAATCTTTTGCCATTCTCGCAAAATCCATATCTTGGATTGCATTGTTTGTTAAAGTCTTTATCAACGCAATCAATTTTTACGAAACCAAAACCTTTGTTAGGGTCTATTGTTGCAAAAGGGTAATTGGCAATCAAAACTTCTGCCAATGTTGATGCTTTAAAAAAGGTACTTTTTCCAACATTAGCTTTTCCTACAACTCCTATGATCATAAGGTAGGTTATTCACAAACCTTTTAAAAACTTTCGTGAAAAATGGCACATGCTTAAAGCAGACATGCATTTACATTGTTCCGCTGACCCTGAGGATTTCGTGGAGTATTCGGGAAAAGAATTAATAAATCATGCATTTAATTTAGGTTATTCAGTTTTATCAATAACTTGCCATAATTTACAACATTATAATCAAGAGCTTTCAAATTATGCTAAAAAAAAAGGAATCCTGTTAATTCCAGGAATGGAAAAGACCCTTCAAGGAAAACATATTTTGCTTTACAATTTTGAAAAAAAAGAGCTTGATAAAATTAAAAACTTAAGAGATATTAATAAGTTTAAAAATGCAGATAATCTTGTTGTTTGTCCTCACCCTTTTCTTCCTCTTCCTTCTTCTTTTTTGTTAAATTTTAAGAAATATCATTACTTGTTTGATGCTGTGGAGTACTGTCACTTTTATACTAGAACAACAAATCACAATTTAATAACCAAAAAATTATCGAACCTTCCTTTTGTGGGCAATTCTGATGCGCATTTCTTGTGGCAAATGGGAAGTACTTATTCTTTTATCACTTCTAAGCCAAAAATAACAGATGTTATAAACGCAATAAAAGAGAAAAAAATTGATGTTTTTTCCAGGCCTTTAGGTCATTTTGAAATAACTAAAGCAACACTCCGAATTTTAAAGAAAAGCTTTTTAAACAAGAAAACCAAATATAAGTTTAATGAGGAAAATAAAGCACAGGTATGAAGGGGTTGAGTATTATAACGCTAATTCATTCAAGCTCGTTTTTAAGGATGTTTTTTCATTTGAGTACTTGTATAAACTGCTTCATGAATGGCTTTTAGAAAAAGGGTATGCTCCCACAGATGATTCTAAGTTCGGTGAAGTTTATTATTTACAAAAAGAAGATCCTAAATCTGGTAAAGGAGTAACTATACGATGGCGATTAAGCAAAATTCCTGAAGATTCTTCTAACTTATTCAGGTACGATATTGACATTGATATTAACGTTTTAGGCTTGAAAGAAGTTGAAGTTCCTTATAAGAATAAAAAAATCAAAGGAGACCAAGGAGAAATAGAAATTCAATGTAGAGGAAATTTAATCATGGATCCTGAGGGTAAATGGGAAAAGAATAGCTGGTTGAAACCTTTCAAAAAATTTATTATTTACAAGTTATTAAGAAATAAGTATGATAAGCACAGATTTGATCTTTATGGTGATGTAGAAAAATTTCAAGAAGCAATAAAGAATTACTTCCAAATACCTGCTTATTCAAAAGATGTTAAATTCTCAGAGTTTTGGGAGAAAAGATTTCCTGAATGAACATGGAAGCAAAAACAGAATACAAAGTTGACACATTAAAAGTTAAGTATGCGGGATTCTTTAATTTTGGAGAAATAATTGCTTTTATTAAAAAATGGCTTCAAGATGAGTACTATATGGTCGTAGAACAAAAACACAAATATAAGCCTAAAAAGCAAGAAGTAGAATTTATGGGTTTTAGAAAACTTAACGAATACGTAAAGTATACTATCGAAGTTGCTATTACTGCTGATGAAGTTAAAGAAGTAGAATTAGTGAAAGAAGGGAAAAAATTAAATACGCAAGAAGGAAAACTCTTTATAACATTGAACGGTGCGATGGATCTTGATTGGCAAAAGCGTTTCAAAGGCCAAAAACTTTTGACGTTCCTTCAAGATTTTTATCACAAATATATAATAAAACAAAAAATAGAAGAAGAATGGCTTGATCCATTCGAAAAAAAAGTAATGCAGCTAAGAGACGATGTTAAAGAAAACTTTTTGGAAGGTGAATGATGGGAGAAAAAGAAGTAATCCTTGAAAAAAGCTTTTCTTACGAAGGAATTTTCTTAGTTAAAGAAGTACTTAATGTAATAAAGCAATTCGCAAAAGATAAAGGTTACGCGCTTGAAGAAGCAAGCCACACTGAAAGTGTCAAGAAACCTGGAAGAAATATTTATTTGAAACAAAATCTTAAAAAAAAAGTAAGTGATTATATAAAAGTTAAAACGACTATTGAGATCGATTTTTCTGAATTAAACGATAAGCTTGTTGAAAATAAGAAGTATCAAGTGGGCAAAGTCAAATTCAATTTTGAAGGAGTTTTAGAGACGGACTATGAAAAACGTTGGGAGTCAAAACCTTCTTTTTGGTTATTAAGGTATTTTCTTGAGAAATATGTTTATGATTCACATTTATTAGGAGTTAAAAGTGAAACCTCTTCAGATGTAGAGCACTTAATGAAAACGATTAAAGCGTACTTGAACATGCTCAGCTGATGAAAATAAGAATTCTTTCTATAGGCAGAATTAAAGAACAATCAGCTCAAGAATGGATAAATGAGTTCTTAAAAAGACTTCAAAAGTATTGCAATCTTGAAATTCTGGAAATCAAAGAAAGCAATAAAAAAAATGAAAGTGAAGAATTATTAAAAAGAATTAAAGATCAAGATTTTAACATTGTTTTAGATCTTTCAGGAAAACAAGTAAGCAGTGAAGAATTATCTCAATTAATAAAAAATCAAATAATGCAAAAAAATGTTTGTTTTATAATAGGCGGCCCGGAGGGCTTAGATAGTGAAGTTCTTAAAAAAGCTCAAATAACTTTAAGTTTTTCAAAAATGACTCTCACTCATCAAATGGCCAGATTATTCTTGATAGAGCAAATTTATAGAGCTTTCACAATAATAAAAGGCCAAAAATACCATAAATGAGCAAAATCTTTAAAAAAGACCCCTAACTACAAACCACAAACTAACAACTAAATTGCCTCTGTAGCTTAGTAGCCTATAGCGGCGGTTTTGTATATAAAGACTGGCGTCTTGGAACTTTTGACGCCACAATCAAAAGAACCGCAGGTCGAGGGTGCAACTCCCTCCAGAGGCTTAATCATTAGTCATTTACCTAACAAAAACAAACGTTATTTATACTTGTTTTATTTTTCTTGTTTTTATGTTACAAAAAATTCATGCTGAGAGAATAATTGTCCCGATATTTTTACTCCTGCTTGTATTTCTGGCTTCTTGTGCTGTCAATGTGCCTGGTTCGGGGGGCAATTTAACAAAACCTAGCACATTAAAAATTGATGATTGGAAGTATGTTCAGGAAAAATCCGAGTATGAAAGTTCTTATGGTGGAAGTAGAATGTATAAATCTATGACGCAGTCTTCTGCTCCACTGCTCGAGTCCAACTTAGGATTTTCAACTGGTGGAGCAAAAGATATCAATAATTTTAGAGAGAATATTAAAAATAATTTCTTGCCATTATTGACAGATATAACTTATGAAGGTTTGTTTTATGACTATTATTTTGATACTGGTCAAAATAAAGAATGTACAAAACTATTTTGTCCTTCATACAGTTATGCTATTTCAAAAGATCCATTTTCTAAAGAAGCTCAATACTATTTATCGGTTGGTTTAAATTCGAACATAAAAGAATCAGATTTTGAAAGAAAGAAGCTAAATCTGGTTGTTGTACTAGACATTTCTGGTTCAATGAGTTCTTCTTTTGACAGATATTATTATGATAAGTTTCGAAATCAAGAGTTTGGTGTTAAACAAAACGAACCAAGTGAAGACGAATTTAAGAGCAAAATGGCAGTCGCAACAAAATCGCTTACAGATCTTTTAGATCATCTCAAGCCAGAGGATAGGCTCGGAATTGTTCTCTTTGATAATCAAGCATATTTAGCTAAACATTTAAGTTTAATTAATCAAACAGACTTGCAAAAATTGAAGAACCATATTTTAGAAGTTACTCCTCAAGGCGGTACTTATATGGAAGCAGGCATGAAAATGGGAACTGAATTGTTTGAAGAAGAGTTAAATGCAAGCCAGTCAGAATATGAAAATAGAATAATATTCATGACTGATGCTATGCCAAATATAGGCCAAACAAGTGAGACAGGACTATTCGGGATGATGAAAAAAAATGCGGACAACAAAATATATTCAACATTTATAGGCATTGGTGTGGATCTTAATACTGAATTAATTGAAGCCATGACAAAAATCAGAGGTGCAAATTACTATTCTGTTCATTCAGCAAAAGAATTCAAAAACAGATTAGATGACGAGTTTGAATTCATGGTCACTCCATTAGTATTCAATCTAACTCTCAACTTAGCAGCTAAAGGGTACAAAATTGAGAAAGTTTATGGTTCTCCTGAGGCTAATGAAGCAACTGGAGAAATAATGAAAGTTAACACTCTTTTTCCTTCTAAAACCGAAGAAGGACAAACCAGAGGAGGTTTAGTTTTATTAAAATTGAGAAAAATTTCTTCTGATGCAAGCATCAAACTCAAAGTAACTTATGAAGATAGGCTCGGAAAAGAAGATGGTGCTGAAGCAGTAATAGATTTCCCAGCTAAACAACCAGATTACTTTGAGAATACAGGCATAAAAAAAGGAATACTGTTAGCAAGGTATGCAGATCTTATGAAGAATTGGATAAATGATGAAAGAGCTTCTGCAAGCAAACCTTCTGTTGACGAGAAAGTTGGGATAATTGTGCCATTTGAAGAGGATTTAGAATTAGGCAGGTGGGAGAGACAATCGGTACAACTTCATGTTTCGGATAAGCACAAAGAATTATTTAATGAATTCAGTAAGTATTTCGAAAAAGAACTGAAAGAACTTAAAGATGAATCTTTAAACAAAGAACTAGAACTACTAAACATCCTAGGAAAGTAGCTTAAGTATCTTTTGCAAGCAAAGTATTCAAGTATTGCACATTATTGTAATTGTAAATTTTGGTTGGTACGGCAGTTATTCCGTGAACTGTTGTTGCTTGACCTAGTAATTTTGCGTGTATAATCTCTTTTTCTATCATGTATGTAGCGTCATTTTGTGTTAAGTCCGTAATTTCAAATCTTTTGTTCCAAGGACCTAAAACGCTTCCTTTTTGTTGACCCCCTGCAGAGTAAATATCTTTGCTGGGAGGAACTAACAAAACATCAATTGCCGTTCCTTTATTTCCTTTATACATATCTGTTACAAATATTTGTCCAAGTTGTGGATGAGCTTGCGAATTAAAACTAACATTATTGAATTTCACACCGTTAAGTGTAAAACTTGAATAATAATTTCCTTGATTTGGAGGTCCATAAATATCTGTTACTTCCAAATCTCCAAAAGCAGTATCTTTTTTATCTCCTTTATATAATTCTTTGAATGTTTTTACAAAGTATTTTGCAAATTTATCGTCAGGCATTTCAGTATTTAACTTTATACTAGAATAAATATTGTGTTGAGTCCTTAAATATATTTGAATATTTCCAGCTAAAACCGCTAATTTTGCCGGAGCATTTTGTCCTAGCATTATAACTGCAGCACCATAATAAATGAAAACTCCTAATTTATCATCTAAATCTTTTCTTGTTACTTGACTGTTTAATAATGATTGACTTGAATAATTAGAAAACTGATTTGCTAGATTGCTTGCTAAAACTACATCACTTGCAGGACCTTTGTCATCAACTATATAATCAACTTCAGTTTTAGGCGTTGATTGCGGCGCAGGTGTTGTCGGTGCTGCCAAGCATGCGCCATTACTGCATCCATAAGAGCATAATTCATTTCCACTTCCTTGTCCTCCGCCTTTTGCTTGTTTGTTTCCACAGAAGCATTCAAAAACATAATCTTGACCATTAATCACTTCACATTTTTCTGTGCAAATAATTCTATCCCACATACTTACTTCAGCATTATTATTAGGACTCCAGCCTCCATCAGGATCATCGCAAACCATAA
>JACRAI010000136.1 GCA_016213425.1 archaeon
AGAAGTAATTAGACATTTAGGTAAAATTTCTAAAGCCCTTTCTCAAATTGTTCTAAAAACTCTTCAATGTGAAGGAACGAATATTTTTGTTGCTAATGGCCCTGCTGCAGGTCAAAGAGCACAGCATTTCATGCTTCACATAATTCCGAGAAATCAAAATGATAGTGTTGGTTTAGAACTTTCAGAAAAGAAATTGCCTGAAGATCTTTTTGAAAAATTAAGACAAGCATTAGCTCCAGGATTAAAGAAAAGAGCTGAATTAATGGGATCTTTAGATGACGTTTTGAAAGGATTTAAAGAAGGATTAAAGGGTTTGTTAGGTATTAGAGAAGAGACTTTTACAGGAAAAGTTATTAAGGTTGAAAAAAATTTAAGCGCTGATGAATATCACGGCTTTATTGGTTATGTTCTTCTTGACCAAAATAATAAAGAAAAACATGTATTTATAGGTAAAGAAAAAGAACCAAGTTTAAGCGTTGACCAATTAGTAGAGATTTGTTATATTAATCATTATGTTGTATCAAGAGAATATTCCGCTAAAAGAGAACAAAAAGACGGCTCAGTAAGAATTTATCCGATATTAAAAACTAAATGGTACGCAGTTAGGAAATATAAGGTTGTAGAATAAAAAAATTCCTACTCGATTCTTTCTAAAAGAGTATAAATGTGTTTGTTTGCTTTTGGATTTTGACTGCAGAATTCTGCTAGAAGCGTGTCATGCGTTTTATTATTAATTCTTGAACCTAAAGCATCACCTGTAAATGCTCCAATAAATTCATAAACCAAATCTTCTTCTTTTCCGTAATATCTTCCTTCATTTTTCAGCCAGGTTTCATATATTTTTGGCTCTTTTTGTTTGAACCATTCTAAAAATTCAGCATCATAATCAGATCCTAAATCAGACAATGTTTCTCCATACCTTCTCATGATCTGTCTAATCTGTTTTGGTGTAACTTGTCTGAGCTCATTCGCAGAAATAACTTGCGTTTCAGGTACTTCATCTTCTTTATATTGTATTCTTTCAGTGATATCTTGAATTATTTTATTTAAATCCAAACTTAGGTTTTCTGGATCAATTCCTCTTTTCTTCATATTTTCTTCGTCAGACTCTCCAGCATCTTCCTTATAAGTTGCCAGGTCACTTCCATAAGCAAGTTTTGTACTTGTGTTCCACAAGTTTCCTTCTTCGGGAATGTATCCTCTAAGTTTTGAGCCGTCCCAATAAATAATGGATAAAACTCCTTGCTCCCAGTCTCCCCCGGCAACAATTTCTAAATATGTCAAACCATTATCTACGGTTTTATAATCCCAAGGATCTAAATTTTCAAGATCAAACTCTACTTTGCTTAAGTCTTTTTCAACTTGTTTTGTTAAAGAAACATAACAAGGTTCTTCATCCTCTTTGTATTCTGGATGTTTTTTCCAAGCAGCTTCTATTTTTTGTTCAAGCTCTTGATGAGTTATTTTTTGTGTAAAATATCGTGGCATTTAATCTTCAAAACAAAGTCAATTTATAAACATATCTTTTTTTACCACTTTTGAGTAGTCAATAATGGAAAGATTTATATACTAGTATTCTTTAATACTATTAAGATTTAATTGGAGGTGTAAAATGGGGTTAATAGGAAATCCAAAATTTGTTAAAAAAATTGAAGAATTAGCTGTAGGCGAACAAGGATACATACATCCTGGAGCTTTAGCTTTTGATGAATCTAGCAATCCTTTTCTATACTTGAACGCTCCAGTAGTTCCTTTCAAAACACAAAAAATATTTCTCCCAGTAAAAAGAACTGGGCAAGGAGAAAATGATTATGATATAATGATTCCTTTAGGTATGCAGCATTGCTGGAAACCTTCAAACACTTATTTTGAACAATGGGGAGAAGATGTTGATACTTCAAAAATAGTTCAGTTATCTTATGATGGAGAAAATTCAGTTGACGCTAAACTAAGAAAAATGCGTGCTGAAAGAAAAGCTAAGCGAGAAACAGCACAAGGAATAAAAGAACTAGAAACTTGGCTAGGCACTCAGTGAATCATGATGGCAAAAACTAATCAAGAAGGGATGCTCGTTCATACAACACTCGATGGAGAAGAAGCATTAAATGAAATAGTTAGAACTAAATCTTTAGGCAGACAACCTAGACCTCTTTTATTTCAACCGCCTGCTTTTAAAGATGTTCCCCTTGTTTTTTGCAGTTATATTTGTAAAGGATATAGAGAAACCTATGGAAGAAGAGAAGGAGTTAGGTTTGAAACAGATTCTCCAGTAGTTTATGCTTGTCCTGCTGATACTTGCGAGCTTTTAAGAGGAGGAAAGTGGCTTCCGGGACATGAAAGATTTTTTTTTCAATCAATAGAATCTATGCTTGAAAAGTATCCAACATCTGAACATTTCAGAAAAGATTTTCAAGAATATTTCAAAGGGCTAAATCCTTTAGAAATTTATCCAGATGATATGAACCCCTTAAGTTTCAGAGAAATGCTTTACCGTACAGATTACTGCTTGCGTTCAGGTTGGATTCATACTGCTGGCTACAATGAAATAGCTTTCCCTAAACCTCTTGAAATAAAAAATCCAAGAGTTTTCAATTCAAAAGAAGAACTGCTAGTTGAATAACTCTTTTAACAATTAACTACTTTAAAGTAGTAAAACACCGGAAGATTTATAAACTCGATCTTCTTAATACTACTAAACAGCCTTAAAATACTAAAATGACAGAATTAAAACAACAAAGTCCTAACTGGGAGAAATTTAAAGATAATTCTATCTTTGTTAAAGAAGGCTTTCCTTTCAAAGAAGGATTCCCTAGAGCAAGTCCTTCTGGAAACAATAACAAAATTCATGAACTAATTTTAAGAAGCGGAAAAAGAGTTGAAGCAAAAATCGATCATTCAGGACAATACGGAGAAGAAGGAAGAACATGGAAAAGCCTTGAAGGAAGCATAATCCACGAAGGAGTAGTCTTAGCATGGAAGGAAAGATAAAATGGGATTCTTTGGCGCACTTAAAGATTTATTCAAGTATACAAAAGCAGAAGTTTACTTAGCTGCAATCATAGGTTTAGGCATAGGAGGAACTTGTTCTTACAAATATGAAAACAGCAGAAATAACAAACTACCATTAATGTTTTCAGAAAAAACACAAATACATAAAGATGCAACAGAAGGAGGACAACAAATAGGCCCCTCAACCGAATACTTAACAAGCACTAATGACGCGTGCATGAAAGTATTCGAGTGCTGGAATCAAGCAATGGCTCGAGATTTTTCGGGTGATAGAGACAAAAAATTTGCTGAAGGATTAAAAATAAAAATGGACTCAGCAAATAAAGAACACAATTACAGTCTTGACGAATTATTAAATGGATTGCCTCAAGAAGCAAACTTAGTTCTAGCATCAATACCAAATTTTGTAGAAGCAAGAGATAGAGCAAAAAATTCAGCTTATCATTTTGATAATTCTTGGACTGAAAGTCACATAGATCATTATAGAACAGTTACCAAAACAAGAACTGTTAGTGATGGTAATGGAAAGAGTCATACAGAAACTTACACTGAGCAAGAATATGATCACACAACTCACACATATGATTATCATCCCGAAGCAGGAGATTTAGCTGACGACACATTAAGATTACTTTTACAAGCATTCCCAGAAATAATTTTTAAAGAAAAAATTCCTGGCCCTTCAAAAACAAACACAGAAGGACAATTAGCTATGGATAAAAGCATAGAACATGAAGAAGGAAAAACATTCACAAAAGCAGATTACTTAACTTTTGCAACAAAATGGAACACAGGGTCAACATTACTTCAAAACTTAGGAGTTATAAGAGGCGCATGGGCAGCATTGCCTGGCGATTCAGCAACTTGGAGTGTTTCTAGAACTAGAGCACACAGCACTCGGTATAACACTTGGTGCCACTGGGATTCAGGACCTAGAGAATATCAAGATGCAGAAAGCGCTTTAAACCATTTAAGAACTTCTCACACTTCTTTAGATGAAATCATTAAAGGAATAGAATATGTACGTTATGCAGCTCCAGAACTACACTCAAGAGTCCAAAAGTACATGGGAATAAATTTAGATGGAAAACTTGGCGATAAAAACCAATTAAGAAAAGAAATTATTGATATTGCTAAAAAAATGTACATGGACAATTTCAAAGGAGGGGCTGAAGTTGATAGATTCAGATGGTATATGGTATTCTTAAGCGCACTAATAGGTTTAGGCGCAGGAGCGCTTTTAGGAGGATTTGTTGAATTTACAGGCAACAAAACAGTTTTTAACTCAAACTTTGAAATGCCAACATTTAGAGAACCGAAAAGAAAAACATTCCAAGCAATCACACCAAAAAAATCATCAAATTGGGATGATTACACTGCACCTAACTGGATAGATTATGATAAACCAAAAGAAGAACCTAAACAATCAGAACCTGTAAAAGTAGAACCTGTTAAACCAAGATCTGATTATCCTGAAGAAGTAAGACCTAGATCAGACTATCCTGAGCAAGTTGTAATGAGTCCTAAAAAAGTAACACCTGTTGAAGAAAGAAGCTGGATGTCTAAAGTGAAAGTTCCACAATTTAAAATAATGAAATCACCGACATATACTAAAAAAAGATACAATCCTGAAATAACTGAAGAAGATAAAAAAAAGTGGGAAGAAACTCATAAAAATGAATGAAAAACTCATGAAGGATTCTGTACTAGAACAAAAATTAGCTTTCGAAACAAACCCTGAATTAAAAAAACAGTATGTGAATCTTGTTGGAAACATGCGTTTTGGATTATTACTTGAATATCTAGATTTATTGGCTGGAGAAACAGCATTTCATCATGTTGATGATGGAAGATTCTTAAGATTGGTTACTGCGTCAATAGATAAAATGAATATATGCCATCCTATAAGCGTTGATAAAGATGTCTGTTTCAAATCAAGAGTCGTTTACGTGGGTAAAAGTTCTGTAAATGTAGAAATTAATATATCAAATACAGATGCAAGTTTAGCAAATGCCAGTTTTACAATGGTTGCTTTAGATGAATTGTTCAAACCTGTAGAAGTAAGAAAAGTTACTCCTGAAAGCAAAGAAGAAATTGCCGCTTATGAAAAAGCAAAAAACAGCGCTGAAGAATATAAAGCAAGAAAAAAAGAAAGAGAGAATTTAATTTTTACTCAAGAAGAATATGAATTAATGAGCAAGTTTGCTTCAGGAGTTGAAGGAAAAGCAATGATCAGTACACGAAAACAAAACATTGGTCCGATGTATTCGCAAAACCAGAATATTTATGGAAAAATATTTGGTGGTTACCTGATGAAAGAAGCATTTGAACTAGCATGGACAACAGCATTTGATTTTTTAGACTATAAATTAAGACCTTTAATAGTTTCAATTGATAGAATTGATTTCAAGAAGCCTGTGGAAATTGGAGATATAGTAGAACTCAATTCAGTTATTTGTCACACTGGGGAGACTTCTTTAAGTGCAGAAGTAAGTATAAGAAAAGTACATTCAAATATTGATGAAGGAGAAGTAACTAATAATTGTTATTTCACATTCGTAGCTGCAGATGAAAAAGGACAAAAACAAAAAGTTCCTCAAGTAATTCCAGTAACTCTGCCTGAAGCAAAGAAATATATGGAAGCACATAGAAGATATTTAAGCAGAAAGCAATGAAAACATTTAAATAAACATTCATCCATTAATTTATTTTAATGAAACAAAAATTAGTTATTATTTCTGTTGGAGGGTCTTTAATCGTTCCTGAAGAGATAAGTGTTGACTGGTTAAAAAAGTTCAAAAAATTAATAGATAAATATACAAGCAAAGGATATAGATTTATAATCATTGCTGGCGGCGGTAGAACTGCAAGAAAGTACCAGAATGCCGCAAAAAACATTGTTAAACTAGCTTCTGAAGACGTTGACTGGATAGGAATTCATTCAACAAGACTAAATGCTCACTTGTTAAGAACTATTTTCAGAGCTCGCGCAAAACACTGGATAATTAAGAATCCTAATGACAAAATAACTCTGAAAGAAAAAGTCCTTATCGCATCTGGATGGAGACCTGGCAGAAGCACTGATTACTGTGCAGTTCTTTTGGCCAAAAATTTTGGTGCCAAAAAACTAGCAAACCTTACAAACATAGATTACGTTTACGATAAGGATCCTAGAAAATTCAAAAATGCAAAAAAAATAGAGAAAATATCCTGGACAAATTTCAGAAAAATAGTTGGCAACAAATGGGATCCAGGACTAAACGCTCCATTTGATCCTGTGGCTAGCAGAGAAGCACAAAAGCTAAAATTAGAAGTCGCAATATTGAATGGCAACAATTTAAGCAACATAGAAAAATACTTGAAAAATAAAAAGTTCAAAGGAACTTTAATTTCTTAAATCATCTAATGTGGTTTTGCTAACTTCCAGATTTTTTTATAAATTGCATTCATTGACATATTCAAAATAGAAGTATTTTTATACTTTCCCTTAAATAAATCATTAATGAATAAAATAATTATTTTTGCATTGATGTTTTTCATCATTTCTTGTGCGGTTAGCACAAGTCAAGATAAAGCTAATGAACTCATAAAAAAATCAGACGCGCTATTTAGAAATGCAACAGACTATGAAATAAAAGTTCAGCAAATAACTAAAGAAGAGTTTACTTTTGAAAGAGCTCGAGAAGCAAGAAAAGAACTAAACTGGTCTTTGAAGTATGACAAAGAATCCTTAGATGCAAATAATGAAGCTATTCTTTTGCTAGAGGGTTTAAAAAATTCTTCTCTTGAAGAGACATTAAAATCAAGAAAACAACTCAACCAAAAGGTTGAAAAAATCTTTGAATGCAACAATGCAGGAATGGATCTTCTAAACGCAATAATCGCTCACGGCGAAAAAACTTTGACGCAAAAAATAAAAGAGTTATTGGACAAATCAGATGCTTGCAATAAAGAATTAAGCAAAATGATGAGAAGTTAATATTTCTTATTTTAGGTCACATTATTTAAATACTAAGTCCCGCTTTACCGAGTTATGAAAGTTAGCAAGGGAAAGTATCTTGCGTTTACTTTTTTTATTTGCATGTATTTTGGATATTTGCTAATCCAAAAAGTTTTCCCAACAGGTCACATACTTAAGATTCCTATAATTGATGATAATATTCCTTTAATTTCTTGGTTTGCTGTTCCTTACTTAAGCATGTATTTCGTCACAATAGTTCCTTTCCTTCTTTCTTGGCATCACAAAAAAAAATTGTTAGCAACATCACTCACTTTTCTTTCTGCAGCTTCAATTGCATACATGACATTCATAATTTACCAAACAAAAATGGTGAGACCGGAAATAATTCCTCACGGAACTTTTGATTTTCTTGTAGAATATATTTACGCAATGGATCCTCCAGTTAACTCTTTTCCAAGCCTTCATGTACTTTATGCCACACTCGCATTCTTGTGCACACGAAATATCAATAAAGAATTAGGAATTATTATTTTCCCTTTTGCATTCTTAACAGCTATATCTACCGTTCTTATTAAGCAACATTTCTTTCCAGACATAATAGGAGGAGTAATTTTAGCCCTGCTCGCGTATAAAATTATTTTTAAAAATATAGTTTCAAAAAATTCTTCAAAATCTTTGAATGATCATCAACCAATATTATTTGTTAATAAGATTTAAATAACTAATCATGATGATTAATTTATGGAGTTATCTCAAATATTTAAAGACTCAGTTAGAAGTAACAAAGTTTTTTTTGAAGCGTTAGATATTGTAAGACTTAACTCAAGAGGTAATGTTTGGCTTATCGGAGGGTTTTTGTATAGAACTCTTGCAAGCCATTTATATAGCATTTCTAAGCCAGAAGTAGACTTTGATTTCTTAATAGAAAAACCAATGCGCATAGTTTTGCCAACAGACTGGGAAGGAAAATTAAACAGGTACGGCAATCCTAAGCTTGTTAAAGGAAGTTGTCAAATTGATTATGTTCCTTTTGAAAAAGTGCACGATTTCCTTGGAAGGAAAACAGAAAAAATTGAAGATTACTTAAGCGGAGTTCCTTTAAGCATTCAATCAATCGCGTATGATGTATCAACACAGAAAGTTATTGGTGACGTTGGAATTGATTCTTTGCTCTCTAAAACTGTTAAAGTTAACGACCGCGAAAATGCAAGAATTTATGCACAAAAAAAAGAGAAAGACTTGAATTATTTAATTAAAGAAAAGGCAAAGAGTTTAGGATTTAAAGCAATTCTTGTTTAATCATAGATATTTTTACTATGTCCGATCTTAATAATTAGAATTTGAATTTTTTCATATTCAATATCAAAAATAACTCGATAATCCCCAACCCTGAATCTATACCCTTGCATTCCTACAAGTTTTTTAATATCGCCAGATTCAGGTCTTATTCTAAGTCGCTCTAAGGCTGTTAAAATTCTTTCTCTGCCAGATTTGTCAAGTTTTTCTAATTCTTTAAGTGCAGAAGGAGAATAAATAAGTTCATACATTTACAAACCAAACCTCTTCTTGACTTGTTCATGTGTATAAAATTTTCCTGCTTTTATATCTGCACGAGCTTGTTCTATCTCTTGCCTAGTTTCTTTATTGACCTCTTGAGAATCTTCTACAAAATCCCAAATAACTTCTTCATAGCTCTCTTTGGTGTAGAGCTTTTTTTGCTTTAAAGCTCCAAGGAGCTTCTCACTTACTTGTATTGTAGTTACCATAGCAAGTATATAACTTAATATAGTATATAAATTTTTCAGGTTATAAATTTTATTTTAATATAATTAGAGTTTTTCCAGTTAGGAAGATTTAAATAATTAATACTTGGATCTGATTTGAGGTCGGCAGTATTAAATACATTTGCTCGCAAACTGCTAACCAAAAACTGCAAACCAAATTTAGAGGCATAAAATGAAACATGAACTACCAAAATTAAGTTATGAATACAATGCTTTAGAACCATATATTGATGAGCAAACCATGAGAATTCATCACACAAAGCACCACCAAACTTATGTTGATAAATTGAATGCTGCTTTGGAAAAATTTCCTGAACTACAGAAGAAATCTGTTGAAGATTTACTGAAAAATCTTAATTCAGTACCTGAAGCAGGCAGAACTGCAGTTAGAAATCATGGAGGCGGACATCACAATCATTCTTTATTCTGGCAATTATTAAAAAAAGATGTAGCTTTGAAAGGAGAAGTTGAAAAAGCAATTAAAACAAAATTTGGAAGTTTTGATAAATTTAAAGAAGATTTCACTAATGCAGCTTTAGGTGTTTTCGGTAGCGGTTGGGCGTGGCTTGTTTGGAATAGCAAGGAACTAGAAATTATTACAACACCAAACCAAGAGAGTCCATTAAGTCAAGGAAAAACTCCTTTGCTAGGATTAGATGTTTGGGAACATGCATATTACTTAAAATACCAAAACAGAAGAAATGAATTCATCGGCGCATTCTTTAACGTCATTAATTGGGAAAAAGTTAATGAATTATTAAAGAACGCTAAATAAATTTTTTTTATTTTCCACTCCAAACCAAGAAGTAAAAACCACTAACATCTTCCAGGTTTAAAGCTTACTTTTGCGCAGTTTGCAAAGCAAGAATTAGAATACGTTCTTCCATCATTTCCGCACACGGGTTCATATTGTTGAGTGCAAATACAGCCTGTTTGTTCCTGTCCGCCTTTTAATCCTTCTTTGGGTGTACAGGAGACAAGGATTACAAAAAGTAATGCTAGAATCAATATTTTTTTCATAACAAAAATAATTGCTTATTTATTTATAATATTTTCGTAAAAAAGAATTATTTAATCAAACTGTGTCTTTTCAAGATATCTTTTAGTTTTTCGAATTCTGCGCTTACTTTGAAAAGTTCAACTTCTTCAGAAGGTAATTTTTTAATACTATCTAGAGCTACTTGTGCTACAAATTTTAGTTCATCTTTTGTAGGACCTACCTCGCGAAATTCGACTGTTGCTTCTTCTCTGCCGAATAACCTGGAAAAAAAGCCTTTTTTGTTTTCGTTTGATGATTCAAGTGCAGCTTCATCAAGTTCTACGTAAGGTTCAATTTCTGGGTTTAATTTTATTGATGGACTTTTACTTTTAAAAGTTTGAACAACATTATGAAGAAATTGCTTCCTGCTTCTTTGAGATAGGTATTCATCCAAATCTGTGTCAAAATCTGTTTTACTCCCCATGAATAGAGAAAAAAAGTTTACTATTTAAATATTTTATTGTTCTGGACTTTAGTAAAGATTATCTTCTTCAAAAGGACCGAAGAAGACTCCTTCTATAACTGTTTTTCCTAATAAATCTTTATTAGTAAATATGCTTTTTATTTCGGCGTGAGGCATTTTATTCTTTATTTTATCTACTATGCTTATTTTTTCATCATTATTACCATCACCAATTACGTGAATCAAAGCATAGTTTGCGTGTTCTACGCCTCCACAAAGAATGTTTATTTTATTTTTTAGCTTCATTCTATCAACATTTGAAGTGTATTGATTTGATTGAAAATCTAGAATTCTTGTGTTTTCTACTGCAATTTTTTTGTGTTTTAAATTTTCTTCAATCTTCGCAACAGTCTTTATAAAATCCATGCTTTCATTGTGATTTTTTACTTCTTCGCTTAAGTAACTGAGCTTGAAAAATAAAGGATCTTCTTCACACTCATAAAATTCTCGATTAAACTCTATAGCTTTCAATGCATGAAGCACTTTGTTTAGTTCTCTTAAAGAGCAAACGGGATCGTTGCTTCGTAACGTGAGTTTCACGTTTGGAAAAGCAAGAGTGGCATTAAGCTCGCCTTTTTTTTTCTTAACAATCTTTGTCATTATAGAATTATTTAGTGTTTGATTTCATATTTAAACATTATGGTTCTCTGAAATAACTTTTAACAAAGAATTTTTAAAACATAACATCTTAATAAGCATGATTTAATAAGATTATGAATATGAAAAACAGAGAAATTGCAGACATATTTAACGAAATTGCTGATATTTTAGAAATTCTGCAAGTAGAGTGGAAACCCAGAGCATACAGAAATGCAGCAGTGAATTTAGAAAATTTATCTCAAGATATAGAATATATTTATTCAAAAAAAGGAATAGACGGGCTTAAAGAACTTCCTGGAATAGGAGAAAATTTAGCAAAAAAAATTGAAGAATTCTTGAAAACAGGCAAAGTTAAAGAATATGAAAAATTAAAGAAAAAGATTCCTTTAGAAGTTGAAGAAATGACCCATGTCCAAGGGTTAGGTCCGAAAAAAGCGTACAGGTTATTTAAAGAATTAAAAATAAAGAATTTAAAAGAATTAAAATATGCCTGTGAAAAAAACAAAGTAAGAAACCTTGAAGGCTTCGGAGAAAAAACAGAGCAAGAAATTCTTGAAAACTTGGCATTATACGAAAAAGGCCAAGAAAGAAAAGTATTAGGAGCTGTTCTGCCGGTTGCTAGAAGCATAGTCGAAGAACTTAAAAAATTAAGCGAAGTAAAAAAAATTGAAATTGTAGGTTCTCTGGCAAGGATGAAAGAGACAATAAAAGATATCGATTTATTAGTTGTTTCAACAAATTCTAAAAGAGTAATGAGTTATTTTACAAGTCTTCCTTCAGTAGAAAAAGTAATTTCTCATGGCGAGGCTAAAAGCTCTGTTTTGTTGAAAGAAGGATTAAACTGTGATTTAAGAGTTTTTGATGAAAAAAGTTTTGGTTCTGCAATGCAGTACTTTATAGGAAGTAAAGAACATAATGTTGAAGTTAGAAAAATTGCTTTGAGTAAAGGATTTAAATTAAACGAGTACGGATTATTCAAGAGAGAAAAATACATTTGCGGCAAGACAGAAGAAGAAATTTATGGAAAATTAGGACTTTTATTGATTCCTCCTGAAATGAGAGAAAACACCGGGGAACTAA
>JACRAI010000016.1 GCA_016213425.1 archaeon
TGAAAAGCAGAAGAAAGAGCTGTTTAATAAAAATCTTTTAGTTATTGACGAATTGGTAGAATCGGGCAGAACAATAAAGTCTGTTTGTGATTATTTGATTGATTTTACTGGTGACGGAAAGGTTATTCCTGTTGCATTTTCTTCTACCACAGGGAAAAAGCTCCATTCAGTGTACGAAAGACTGCCATCTTGGTATGGTTTAGGAGAATATTCGGGGGTTACAGAGAAGAGCATTAAAAGCGTAAAAGTAAATTCTAATGTAATAAAACTTACCAGACAAATAAGAGGTTCTTTGTTTAGTCTTGCAGAAGTTATTGCTGATTACTTGAAGCTTAAACGTTATTGAGAAATTCTTCTCGGGTTATTTTTAAATATAACTTGATTGCTTCTTTTGTTTGGAATACTCTATTGATCTTTCTTTCCATCTTCATAATAAGTTAATTTATCTTCTATTGTTCCTAAATCTTCACCTAAAACTTCTTTTAAATTTCTTAATAATTGCCTTGAAAAACGCAAGAAATCATAAACAGCCAAATTATCTTCATATTGTTTGATGAATTCTGATGCTTCATAAGAATACAAGCCGTGTTTTTTTGTTACTTCAGAATATTTATCAATTATTTTTTTAAGTTCTTCATTATCCATTATGAGGTCCTTTAAGGCGTTCAATAACTTCATCAATATATGATGCGTCTTTTTCGTATAAATCTTGATCTTCTATTTCTCTTAAATCGCCAATACCATAATGTTCTACTTTTACTCTGCTTAAACACCTGTAAACTTTAGTGAATTGCTCCATTTCTTTGGTTAAATCAGTATTCAACAAGTAATTTGATGCCGCAAAAGAGTAAGGGCCATATTCTTTGCAAAGATCAGAATACTTCATTAATATCTCGCGAGTTTTTGCATCCATGAAGTAATCTCTTGATTTTTAACTATTTAAGTTTTATTGTAATATAGTTTGTTATAATCGATTGCAGCTGTGCTGCCTCTAGTTTCCGCTTGCAAATGGAGCAAGAGTGTGTTAGACACTTGAAGTAAGCAAGCGGTCGTCTCTAAAAATTTAAATTGATTTATTCGTTGCGCGAATACTTTGTCAACTTACATTTTATCGAAAACTTATTATTCAAGAATAACTTTCTACATTGTATGAGCAATAATAAAGTTCTAGATGGATTATTCGGATTATGTGTTGGTGATGCTTTGGGCGTGCCTGTGGAATTTGTAAGCCGAGAGAAGTTGAAAAAGAACCCTGTTAAAGATATGATAGGTTATGGTGCTTATAATCAACCTCCAGGAACTTGGTCAGATGACAGCTCTTTAGCTCTTTGTCTTGCAGAAAGCCTTTGTAAAGGATATAACTTAAATGATATTGCTCAGAAATTTTGCAGTTTTTTGTATAAAGCATATTGGACTCCTTGGGGTAAAGTATTTGACGCAGGCATAACCACAAGAATTGCTATAGGCAACTTGCAGAAAGGAGTAAACCCGATACTTGCCGGTGGAAGAGCGGAGAAAGATAATGGTAACGGTTCATTAATGAGAATTTTACCCATTGTATTTTACGTGAAAAATCTTTCTTCAAATGAAAAATTCAGAATTATTGCTCAAGTATCTTCGCTCACGCATGGACACATGAAATCAATAATTTCGTGTGCTATTTATGTTGAATTTGCAGTAAACATTTTGAAAGGTCAGGATAAAGAAGAAGCTTATGAAAATATGAAAGACACTATACTGGATCATTATCAAAATGAAGCAAAAGAACTAGAATTTTTTTCTAGAACATTAAAAGATGACATAGCATCTTTTTCAGAAGAAGAAATATACTCAACAGGTTATGTTATAGATACGCTTGAAGCATCTTTATGGTGTTTCTTAAATACTTCTTCATACCAAGATGCAGTTTTGAAAGCAGTAAATTTAGGCAACGATTCAGATACAACAGGAGCAGTAACGGGAGGATTAGCAGGGTTATTCTACGGATTTGAAAATATTCCAGAAGAATGGAGAGAAATGATCGCAAGAAAACAGCACATAACCGAACTTGCTGAAGAGTTGAATAAAAAAATAAAATGAACTTATTAAAAAAAGTTTCAGAAGTTAGAGAACAATTTGAGAGAAAAGAACTTGATAAAATTTTGTTGAAAAAATTATATTCAAGATATACTTTTGTAGATGATCTTGATTTTTTTATTATGACTGCATTAAATCAATTCCCGAAACTTAATTGTGGTTTGGCAACAGTTTACTTGCAATATTTATTGGGTGGAAATATAATTAAAGGAAAATATAAAGATAACAGCCACACGTTCTTAGTTTTGAATAATTTGGTCATAGACATTACTTCAGACCAATACCGCGGACCAAAAGTTTATGTTGGAGAATTAAATCTGCCTTGGAGTGTTAAGTAGAAATGTTTTTATATCTATTCTGATAATTAAAGTTTATGTCAAAAGAAACAAACAATAAAAAAGTAATTCTTAGTTTTTTTGGTAAGGACTTTATTGATGAGCGGAAAATAAAAGCACTTAAGACTATGTGGGCGAAATGGACAAAGACTGTTGGTGAAAAAAAGTGAGTGAAGCAAAGCCCAGTCTGAACTTATTAATACTGCGTTCTCAAAATGTAGACTTGTTAAGAGATTTTTATCAAACACTTCTTCAAGTAAGTTTTGAACAACATACAGATCATGGTCCAGTTCATTATGGCATGCAAGTTGGTAGTGTTTATCTTGAGATTTATCCAACAAAAAAAGAATTAGCACAATTAGATAGTCCTGGTTTTAGTGTTAAAAATCTTGATGAAATTATTGCTCGCGTGGAAGCTAAATACTTGCATAAAGCACCGGTAGACTCTTCTTTCGGAAGGTTTGCAATAATAAAAGATCCCGATAACAGACTTGTTCATTTAGTTGAAGAAATAAAAAAATTAAACACAAACTGAGCTAGCTCAGTTGTGCACATTTGAGCTTGCTCAAATTGTGAAATTAATTTTCTGCTTTGAACTTTTTATCTTCTATTATTGATTCTTTAATTCTTTCCTCTAGCTTGCTCGCTGTTAGTTCAGGGAATAAATCAACTAATTCTTTACCGTTTGCATAAAATCTTTCGTTGTATAACTCGAAAGGTACGCAGTTTCCTCCTCTACCCATACCCCAAACTGGCTGTCTGTACGCAAAGCCTACAGTATTTTTTGAGCTTCCCCAGTCAAGATACCAAGCAGTTTCTTCATCTGGTTCAGGGTCGTAAAGATAACTGAAGCATCTTCTGCTCCCTACAAAACTTGCTAACTCTGAATCTTCATGCACTTCGAGCAAGAATTCTCTTAACTCGTTTGCTTCGCGTGAATTGTTTTCGGATATTACATATTTTTTCCCTTCAACAAAATGTGCTATGTTTGTATTTAATGTTTCATGAATGTTTTTTATGCGTTTTTTTGCCATTTTAACAACTCCGCAACTTCCGTTGCAATATGAACTAGAATAAAGAGAAATATAAAACATTTTAGCGGAATTTCACCAAAAACAAAAAATTATACACAGAAAAGCCAATACTAAGACATTTAGGTCGTAGATGTAGGCTTTTCTGGTCGCCCTACTCCCTGAAAGATGCCCATCTTTAGATTGGGGAGTAGGTCATATCAAGAATTTTCCTTTTTTCATTATTTTTTTATCATTAATGCTTATATTGCATTCTTGCATTACAACATCGATATGAGCGTTACTAGACCATTCAGCCCCAGTTTCTTTACCGTAAGGATCACCAAATGCGATATGTACCCCAGGAAATTTTTCGTCCTGCAATAAGTTGCCTATTAATTTTTTCAATCCAATATTAGTTCCTATACCCAATTCTCCTACTCTGTTTGAATTCGCGTCTTGTTTAATGTACTCTTTAAATTCTTGAAGCAATTCTTTATTCTTACATTCAACTTGAGTAATTCTTGAATTTTCGATTGTTATTTTTACAGGATGATTTTCTACGCACCCATATTTTTGGGTGAAGTAATCACCTAAAACACCATCAACTATTAATACTCCGTCAGCTCTATCGGGGCTAGTAAAAATTTCTCCATCCGGAAGATTGGTCCATTTTCCTTCATGAATATGTCCATCACAAGGGACCCATTTTATTCTTGGATTAAATTGAACTCTTAAATTTGTTCCTGCATCTGTTGTTAAGTGAAGATTCTTAGCACCTGAAGTAATTTCATGAATTCTTTGTGTTACTTCTTTTATTTTCGAGTAATCTGTGCTCATTCCATCTTTCATTATTTCTTCAGTTATTCCTATCATGTGTGCAAATCTTAATTTTCCATGAGCTCTAACTGTATCTATCATAGGCATTCTGAAACTGTTCAACTCACCTTTTACACTTTGAGCGATATAGTATAGAACGTTTGCATTCATTATTCTTTGTTTTATTATATCATTAAAACTTATAGGCCGTTCACCAAAATCTTCCATGAAAAATAATTCAACTTGTTTTGCTTTTTTCCCAACTTCTTCAAAAACAGCACTTGCAACATTAGAAGTTGGTTTGTCAGTAATTATCACTACTTTATCTTGTTCATTTAAGCTAACTAGTTTTACTGCTTGTTCTGCTCCTTTCTTCATTTTGTAGAGGAAAAGAGAAAAATATAAAAGCTTTTTCGGTGTGAAAAAATTACTTTTTTATTAATTTTTTAAATTCTTTTAATTTTTCGTGCAAATGCTCAAATTTAGCTTGATTAACTCTATCTTCATCAGATTCTAAAAGCTCTACAATTCCTGAATTTTCTATGGTTCCTACTTGTCCGCTCAAATTATAATATAGCCCTCTTTCTTTTAAATATCTTTCATTTAGAACATGATAGATTGTTCCTTTTTCTTCAGTTACTGACAGAGTATAATCAACATTTTCATCTTTAATACAATAAGTGTGATTGTTTATGCCTTGCGCTTGAGAATATATGTAAGGTTTGCCAATAATTTTTTTAAATAAATGCATTAACATACATATAATTTTTAACAGTTTATTTATAAAGTTTTCCACAACATTTAAAGATAACAATATTATTCTCAACGTGATGGCGTTAAAACTTTACAACACATTAACAAGGAAAACACAAGTTTTCAAACCCTTGCAAGATAATACTGTAAGATTATACACCTGCGGGCCCACAGTCTACAATTATGCGCATATAGGTAATTTAAGAACTTACATTTTCGAAGATATTCTAGTTAGAACTTTATTGTACAATAATTTCAAGCTCAAAAGAGTAATGAACATTACAGATGTAGGCCATTTAACTGCTGACTCTGATAACGGCGAAGAAAAAATGGAGTTAGGAGCGAAAAGAGAAGGGAAAACCGTGTGGGAAGTTGCAGACTTTTACACAAAAACATTCATGGATGATTTAAAAAAATTAAATATTCTACCTCCAGATATTGTATGTAAAGCAACAGACAATATTAAAGAACAAATAGAATTAATTCATCAGTTAGAAAAAAAAGGCTTCACTTATGAAATTCCTGGTGATGGAATATATTACAACACTATTAAATTCAAAAAATATGGAAATCTGGCAAAACTAGATATTGAAGGATTAAAAGCCGGAGCAAGGGTAGAACTTGTAGAAGGAAAAAAGAACCCTACAGATTTTGCTTTATGGAAATTCTCGCCTAAAGATCAAAAAAGACAAATGGAATGGCCGAGCCCTTGGGGTGTTGGATTCCCAGGATGGCACATTGAATGCAGTGCAATGGCAACAAAATATTTAGGAGACCACTTTGATATTCATTGCGGAGGAATAGATCATATTCCAGTTCACCACACTAATGAAATAGCTCAAATTGAAGCAGTTACGAAAAAGAAATGGGTTAATTTCTGGATGCACGGAGAATTCTTAGTTTTGGAAAAAGAAAAAATGGCTAAATCAGGAGATAACTTTATCACTTTATCAGTTGTTGAATCAAAAAATTTTGATCCGTTAGATTACAGATACTTCTGCTTAAGTGCTCATTATAAATCAAAGCTTAATTTTAGCTGGGAAGCACTTGAAGGAGCAAGGAATGCTTTCAAAAATTTAAAGAACAGAATTATTGATTTCAGGACTGATAAAAAAATTAAAGAAAGCGGAAAAAAAGAAAAGTACCAAAAAAAATTCTTGAAATGCATTAATGAAGATTTAAACATGCCTTTAGCGTTAGCAGTAATGTGGGAAATGCTAGGGGATAACAAACTTGGAAGCAATGAAAAACTAGACTTATTATTTTATTTTGATAAAGTTTTAGGTTTAAATCTTGAAAAAGTTAAAGAAGAAAATGTATCTGATGAAATAAAAAATTTAGTAGAACAACGAGAACAAGCAAGAAAAAACAAAGACTGGAAAAGATCAGATCAAATAAGAGATGAACTAAAAAGCAAAGGAATAATTCTAGAAGACACACCTGAAGGTGTAAGATGGAAGAAAGCTTAACGATTGGTTTGTAGTTCTTGGTTTTAGGTTTGTGGTGAAAACTTCACAACAAACAATACTTGCTTGTTAATAGAAGTTATACGTTTCTTCTGCAAGAAAAAATGTCGAAGTGTAGTAACAGTAAGGTATAGGGAGCACCTAATCTCCTCTAGTATTTACTTGAGATGGTTCGAACAACAAAATATAGGATGGCTTAATACTTCTTGTGCAGTGTTCTACCCCTTTTGGCACGACATGCATTTGTCCTTGTTTTAATCTTACGTTATCTCTGTCTTTATATTGAATTTCAATTTCTCCTCTATAAACAAAAAATAATTCATCTTCATTAGTGTGTTTGTGCCAATGAAATTCTCCATCAACTAAGGCCATCCTAACTACTTGGTTATTTACTCTTGCAACATCAACAGGAGAATATGGCTTCTTGCCTATTTCTTTGATTTTTTGTTTCAAGTCAATTACAGAGATCATAATTGAATGTAAATACTCATGTATATATAAGTTTTTTTCCACAGTGCCCTGAGAATTATTGCGTATAACGGCTATTAAAAGAAATAATTGCTCTTACTTTAGTCAAAAAATTAAATCTTTTAAAAAATCTTAGTCTATTGGCAAAAATTGAAAACAATAAATTTGCGGTGTATTTTGATTTGAAATGGAAAGATTTATATATGTCAATAATACCATAACTATATGGTGGTATTACCATGAGAAATAAAGACGTTATAATATTAATGCACCTGATAAATAAAAAGAACGAAGAATTGAATATTTTAAAGATTTCAAAAGAATTAAGAATGGATTACAAAAATACTCATTCAATTGTAAAGAGACTTGAAAAAGAATTGCTCGTTAAACTAGAGTCTTTTGGGCGGTCTAATAGAGTTAAATTAATACAACAAATACACCCACGCATTTTTGAAGCAGAACATTATAGAAGAAAAGAACTGTTAAAAAACAAAAATTTAGCAGTTATGCTTAACAGCTTCAAAAATGCAATAAAATCCAAATTTTACATGTTTCTTATTTTTGGCTCTTATGCAAAGAGAACTCAAACTAGGAATTCAGATATAGACTTAATGTTTATTGTCCCTAACGGAAACGAAGAAGTATTTGAAAAAGATGTCGGCCAGACAGCAAGATTGTTGCCTTTACCAATACATCTTTTAGTTTTTTCTGAAAAACAATTTTTAGAAATGGTCTATGCACGTGAATCTAATGTTGGAAAGGAAGCTTTAAAAAACAACATAATTCTGCACGGAATAGAAACATATTATGAGATGAAATTAAATGATCAATAAGGAAAGAAAAAAAGAAGCCATGAAAAACTTTGCACAGTATCTTCAAGATGGACTTTTAAAAAAAGAAAAGAATGAAATTGCATAAGAGACTTACATAAAAAATGCAGATTTATCTTTAAACCTTGCAGAAGAATGCATGAATAGTCAATTGAAGCCACATATTTGGGTTGTTGTAATATCTTATTATTCAATGTTTTACATTGCAAATGCAGTTCTACTTGAGCTCGGCTATAAAACGAGCGATAAAATAGTTCACAAGGTCACAAACGAAGCTTTGATAGTTCTTATCATGGATAAGATAAAGAAAGGCTTATTGGAAGAGTACGAAAATTTAAGAGCTGATGCTTTAGAAATTGCATCAATCAAATCAGATGAGATTATTTCGTTTTATGAGCTTGAGCTAGATAAAAGATCGAGATTCCAATATAACATGACTGAATCAAATCAAGAACAAAAAGCAAACACTTCATTAACAAGAGCAAAACAATTCATGCTAGAAATGAAAAAATTACTGCCGCAGTTCAAGAAATAACCTCATATTTCTAATAAAATTAACCAATTATTTAATCCTAAATATTTCTCCAACAATTCTTCCAAACATATCAAATATTAATCCTTCAGGAATGTTTGATACAACACTTGCCGTTAATTGTTCCGTTTGTTGTTCTGTGTTTTGCTGTTGACTGCTTTGTTCTGCAATATTAAATGTCATGCTTTCTGAAGCTAAAATGTTGCCTTGAGCATCTTTAACAATTGTTTGCACAGTATTAACTCCTGCTTGAGCAACACCAACGCTTGCGGAAAATCTTGTAGGTCCTGAACCCGTAACTTGAGGTATATTAGTTATAGATGCGCTTACTCCATTAACAATAAATATTGTTGTTAACCCGCTCGCATCTTGATTGTAATTTACTACAACATGTAAGTGATCTCCTGCTTGTACATTTCTAGTGTATAATCTTGCAGGTGCTTCAGATAATATTTCGTTGCCTACAATACTTAACGTTGATTGAGGAGTTTGCGGTATATTTACAGCACTGCTAGTTGATGGAGTGCTAGGTGTTGTAGGAGTACTTACTTGTGCTTGCAAGTATCTCATCTCGCAAGCAGGTAATGATCGGGTTATGTAATATCCTTCTTTTTCACCAAGTTTTCCTTGTAATCTTTCTCTGCTTCCGCAGTCGCCATCATTTATTGTTAAACCTTCAGCATTAGCTTTAGGTGTGAAAAATTCTTTTTTAGTTCTAGGATCATAATTTGTATTTATTTCAGTGTAAAGAACACAGCAATTATGAGAAACAGGTCTTTCTTGATGAGCTCTAGGTGCTGGCTCTGTTAAAGACGGAGGCATTAATGCTCCTAAACATTGTGATTTACCATTTCGTATATCGCATCCAGTTCCACATTGATTTAAAATCATGTCTGCTCTTTTATCTGAACATGCTGGATTTACTAAAACACTTATAACATTTTTATTTTCGTCAATTATTTGATCACAAAATGGTTCTCCAGGAGCTTCTTTTTGAACTAGTTGTGTTCCTTTCATAAAACTATAAAACATTTTACTTCCTTTTTTATCTTTAATTATGTTGCAAGAAATCGGTATTGGTTCGGTTAATTCTTCTTTTGGCTGCATTGTTAACACAGGTTGTGATTCTTGTTTTGGAGGTGTTAAAGGTTGTTTAGGTTCAAATAATCCTTCAAAAGGATCTGTTGTTAATGGTTTATAACTTCCCGGATCAAAAGTTGGAGGAATCATTGATTGGCTGCAAGAGCAATCACAGCACATTCGTATCATTGTGGTAGAAGGATCATCTTTAACTGGAATTTCTTGAGTTGTGCACTCTCCTAGCGTGCATTGTTTTTTCTTCCAAAATTGCCACCAAGAAACATTATCATCTCCTTCACAAACCCATTTGAAACCTGTATATTCCCCGCCGTCAATTGTAGGTTTACCATTAATTAGCAAGTCTTTAATTTGTTCTTTTGTTTTACCGCTTCTATCATCTTTTCCATCTTTATCTTTATCAGTGAAAGGTTTGTCAACACAGTTCGGACTGGATTTAGGAATTGAAGGTTCAGGAGTGCTAAGTCCACCGCTAGAAGTTTTTCCTCTTCCTGAAGTTAACATAGGACAAGGCCAAGCAGTGCATGCAAATCTGCAAGTTATTTCTACATTTTGCTCTTCAGGAGGTAAGCCTCCTGAAGTTTTTTGCATTGCATTATTATAATCTATTAATTCACTGTAAACTTTTGCTTGCTCAATGTATTCTCCTTTTTCATTTACGATTAAATCATGCTGAGAGCAATCCCATTGTCCAACAATTTGATCAGAGACAAAAGTATTGATTGGTTTTCCTTTGTAAGTACCTTTTGCTTCTATCGCTCGGTCAACATACCAGCCTCCAGGATGATATGCTGCTGCCTGGCATTCTTTTAATGCATTATCTTGTGCTTTCTTGCACATTTGCTGTGCTTTCTCGGGCCAGTTATTTATGTTTCCGGTATTTGTTGCTTGTTGACCAAATTGTTCTGAACTTGAAGCTCCAAAAACTTCCACTGGTGCGGGGGCTGAAAAAAATTGTTTCTCAGGGTCAGAAGGTTCTGAACTTTCTCTTTCTTTGATAAATTTATTTTTAATTGTTTCATATTTCATATCAGAACTACCGCTTATAACTTGAACACTGGGTGGTTGTTCTGGTTCTTTTAAATTTGAAGCTTTCATTAAATCTTCATTTAGGCACATAAAATAAATATGAGAAACACACTCTGCGTATGAACCGATAAGTGGAGCTTCATAACAAATTGGACCTATAAAATTTGTTTGAGGTGACTCATCTATGTGCGGTTTGTAACCGAAGAGTTCACCAAACTTTTTTATAGGACAATTTGCAGGACATTTCACTTTTTCATATTCATCTACAATAAATTTTTCTATATTATTTTCTTCACATAACTTTTTTCCTAACGCTTTTCCTTCCTTGTTCGGATCAAATTCTCCTTTTTTGTCTTTGCTGCAATAATTTGTCCAATATCCTTCTTCAACTTTTGCAAAGATTGTGTTTTCTAAGCAGCTAGGTTCAGAAGGCAAAAGTGAAACTTCAGTAGTTTTCGCGGAAACAAAAACCATAGAAAACAAAAAAAGCACAAAAATAATCAAAAATTTTTTCTTGTTCATTTTACCAAGATAATCTTCCTGGAGTCTCGCACAATCTGTAGAACCAATTCATAGGTCTTTTACCGTATGTTCCTGTTAATTGTTCTGGAATAGTTTCTGCAGGATCGCAATGATTACTGTTTTGTTTTTCTATTCTCATACATTCGCCTCTGGCATCATGATCCAAATACTGGCAGGAGCGATACATGACTGTATACAAGTGTTTTGACGCTTGTCCAGTCATTTGCACTCCTAAAAATACAACTACTAATCCTATAAATACTATTATTAGTAAAATCCACATTTCTGTTTTATTCATAAGGCCTCTCCCTTATCCAACTTGGTTTAGTGCTCCCCACAATAACTTGACTTTGAATGGGGTTAAACCTAGAGTCAGAAGTAGACTCAACTTCTCCATCAATAACATAACTTGATGAAGGAGTTTTTTGATAAGTGGGATAATATCGTTCATTAACTGATTGAGGGCTTTCAACTTGTCGATTTAATCCTTGAATATTATAACTAACATATCTTCCGCCAACATCAACCCATACTTGCCCGGTTAACTTGCCTGCAAAATACACTGCTAGCAATGCTATTACTAGGATTGCAATAATTGCTAAAAGGAAAAACTTGAAATCTTTCAATTTACCACCTTTTTTTAAACAGGAAAATTCCTTCTTTGACTTTCGCTGCCTTTTTATATTTAATAGGAATAATTATTTATAAATATTTCGTTGCCAGACTGGTTTTTCTGCACAACTTATTTAAAACAATCCCTTTCCATCATTTATATGAAAACAATCCTTGTAACCGGTGGAGCTGGCTTTATAGGAAGCCACTTATGTGAATACTTGTTAAATCAAGATAATGAAGTTATTTGTCTAGATAATTTGTTCACTGGAAGAAAAGAAAACGTAAAACATTTATTGAAAAATCCTAATTTTGAATTTATCCGGCATGATATCACGATTCCATTACATGTTGAATGTGATCAAGTGTATAATCTTGCCTGTCCAGCTTCACCAGTTCATTACCAGCACAATCCAGTTAAAACAATTAAATGCAACACAATAGGAGTAATCAACATGCTGGGATTGGCTAAAAGAGTTAAAGCAAGGATACTTCAAGCATCAACTTCAGAAGTTTATGGTGATCCAGAAGTTCACCCTCAAAAAGAAGATTACTGGGGTAACGTGAACCCTATAGGAATAAGAAGTTGTTATGATGAAGGAAAAAGAGTTGCAGAATGTTTATTCTTTGATTATCATAGAATGAATAATACAGACATAAGAATTGCAAGAATATTCAACACTTACGGACCTAACATGTCAAAAAATGACGGTCGTGTTGTATCAAACTTCATAACTCAAGCGATAAATAATGAAGATATAACTGTTTATGGTGATGGTTCTCAAACAAGAAGTTTTTGTTACGTTGACGATTTAGTTAAAGGGTTATATTCTTTAATGAACAAAGAAGATTTTATTGGGCCAGTAAACTTAGGCAATCCTGCAGAATTAACAATTCTTGAAATCGCACAAAAAATAATTTTGTTAACAAATTCAAGTTCTAAAATAGTCTCTAAACCATTGCCTTCAGATGATCCTAGAAAAAGAAAACCTGATATAAGTTTAGCTGAAAAAGAATTAAACTGGCACCCGCAGGTAGATTTAGAAACTGGACTTGAAAAAACAATAGCTTATTTCAGAACTGCGAATAATTAGCTTATGCAATTATTTTTGAGGATCCGCCTGCCAAAAGTAAAAAATTGATTTGCGGGCGGATTCGAAAGTTAAGTCGAGCGCAAGCGAGTGAAACAGAAAAAAATTTTGAAAATGTTTTAAAAGAGCAGATTGCAGTTACTATTAATTTACATCAATTATTTCTGGTTCTTTACTTGAAGGCGCAAAAGTAGAAAATCCGTCACCTAAATAAAAAGTACTGTTCAATAAATGATTGCTTTTCTGAGTATTATACGCACTTCCTCCGCAACCACTGCTAGTAATCTCTGAAGTCATCTCATAACTTTCAGATCTTGAAATAACTCTTTTTTCAAATTCATCTATGTATGATTCATAGCCATTAGTTGCCGTAGCAGATACTTGTGGTGTTGATATTAATTTAACACTCTTGAAAGTTGGTTTATTGCTTTTCAAGCTGATTAAACTTAAAGCTATGATAGTGCATAAACCTCCGACAATTACTTTTTTATTCATAAAGCTGAAATTCAGTGGTTTATTTATAAATGCTTCGACCAAACTTTGAGAAAGTTTGATCAAACCGGTCTATTACACAGATAATATTGAAGAAAATACAGAAAGGTTTTTATAATGATGTATTTTAATAGCATACATATGGATGCTAAAAACATACAATTTACTGGGATAGAACTTTTAATAACTAAATTTATTTTCAAACATTATAAGGATAAATATAATGCTAGGCAATTAGCTAGATTATTAAATATTAATCATGCGCATGCAAACAAGTTATGTAATGTTTTATCAGAAAAAAATATTTTAATTAAAGAGCAAATCGGGAATTCATTCTATTTTTTATATAATTATGAGAATAGATTATCTATTAAATTTATAGAATATTTGTTAAGTTTGGAAGAAAAAGAGTTTCCTAAATGGCTTGTTGTACTAATGCATAACTTAAATAAATTTAATCCATTTATACAACTAGGCTTTGTTTTCGGATCATCAATTAAAAATAAAGAATTTAATGACATTGATGTTTTTTTGATGTATGATTCAGGTAAATCTAAATATGTTAAGAACGTGAAAGAATCGATAAGAAAATCAGATTTGGTTGAAAAGCCGATAAGATATGTTGAACTAGCAGAAAAAGACGTTTTACTGAATAAAAATAATAAGATTTTTTATGATATCTTATCAAATAATCTTATATTCTATAATCCTGAAAAGTATGTGGAGGTAATAAGAAAATGCCGAAAATAGAAGAGCATTTGAAATGGTGTTTAAAAGATTCAAGAAGACTAATAAAAACAAAACCAGATGTAACTTTGGCACAGCAGCATCTAAAGAAATCAGAGTACAATTACGGGGTTGTTCAAACTCTTGAGAAGCTAAAAGTCTACGATTGGGCGCTTAACGTAGGATTCTATGCAGTTTATCATTGTTTTTTAGCAATTTTATCTAAATATGGATATGAAACAAGAAATCAGTCATGCACGATAACAGTCATATTAAAACTAATTGAAGAAGGGAAAATTGATTTAGACAAAGATTTGATCTCTCAATTTGACACTTTAGAACCCGAAAAAAACATCACTACTTCAACAATCAGAGAATTAAGAGAAGCTTCAACCTATGGAGTAGAAACAAGCGTAGACTTAAAAAAATTAGAAACTATCAAACAGTTAATAGTAAAAGTTCAAAGGGAAACAATCAAAATATTAAAGAAATAGTTTTTTTTGCAAACTAATACTCAATTCCTTTTCTTGCAAGAATTCCTCTATCATATGGATGTTTTATGCCGTTAACTTCATTTACGTAATCTGCTCTTTCCATTAATTCTTTCGGAGCACCTCTTCCTGTTAGAATTAACTCTACATTTTTAGGTTTTTCATTAATTAACTTAAACAATGCTTCCATTGGCACAATTGATTTATCTAAAACACAATTAACTTCATCCAAAATAACTACATTAAACTCTCCGCTATTCACGACATGAAATGCATGCTCCATTGCTCTTCTGCTAGGTTCTTCTTCTTTATCGTCTGGAGGAAAATAATAATATTTGCCGCCAGGAGGACCTATTGGTTTATCCGCGCCTTTTCCATCATAATGAAAAAATTTTGTTTGCTGCTCTTTCAAAGCCATTCTTCCATAAGGAACAATAGTTATATTGGGAACGTATTTTTTAATCGCAAAGATTTCTCCAGTATCTTCCCCTTTCATGAATTGAATAATATAAACTTTCAAGCCATGACCTACCGCTCTTAAAGCTAAACCTAAAGCAGAAGTTGTTTTACCTTTACCAGTTCCAGTAATTACATGAACTAGTCCTAGATTGTTTTCTGAATTCATTTTTATTGGTTTTTAGTTTAGGTTTTTGGATAAATCTTCATCTCTGCTGCAAATTATGAACCATAAACCCATAACTAAACTACGTTTATTACTTGCTCTTTTTTGCTTTTATCACGATAAATTGTAACCCCTTTGCATCCTAATTCATATGCGGATAAATATACTTTTTCTACTTCTTTTGTTGTGGCAGTTGTTGGGAAATTTACTGTTTTACTTACTGCATTATCAACGTGTTCTTGAAATGACGCCTGCATTTTTACGTGCCAGTAAGGATCTATGTCATGACTGACAACAAACACTCTTTTTATTCTTTCTGGTACTTCTGACAAGTGCTGAATACTTCCTGCTCTTGCAATTCTTCTTATTAATTCTTCATCGTAGACACCTGCATTTCTCATTGAGCGGGCAAAACTTTCGTTAACGTAAAACAATTCTTTACCTCCAAGAACTCTTTTAAAATAAGATAGTGCGAATAGTGGTTCTATTCCAGGACTGCAGTCTGCAATCATACTTATGCTTCCTGTTGGAGAAATTGTTGTTATAGACGCATTTCTTAATTCTCTATCATGAATGCTCAAATCAAAATTAGGGAAAGTTCCTTTCTTTTTAGCTAAAGCATGGCTTGCATTGTGTCCTTCTTCATTAATGAATTGCATTAATCTTTTAGCTGTTTCGAGAGCTTCATTGCTATTGTATGGAATTTCTAAATCGCATAATAAATCTGCAAAACCCATCACTCCCAAAGCAATTCTTCTATTTGCTAAACTTATTTGTCTAGATTCTTTTATGGGGGGCAGAGTTAAATCAACAATGTTGTCTAAAAAATGAACTGCGTCCCAAACAACTCTCTTTAATTTTTGCATATCAATTTTTTTACCTTCCACTAATTTAGAAAGATTAATACTTCCATGAGGAGTACTTTCATAATCATACAACGGTTGTTCTCCACAAGGACCTGTAGTTTCTATACTTCCAAGTTCTGGAACAGGGTTTGAATTTGAATTATTTATTCTGTCTAAAAAAAGTATTCCAGGATCGCCAGTTCTCCAAGATGCAACAACTATTAAGTCAAAAACATACCTTGCACTTATTCTTTTAATAACTTCTTTTGTTCTAGGATGAACTAAATTATATTCTTCATCATTAATGACTGCTTTCATGAATTCTTCAGTCAATCCAACAGATAAATTGAAATTCTTCATTACTTCTTGCTCTTTGAAAGTTATAAAGTCAAGAATATCTGGATGATCCACTCGTAACACACCCATGTTTGCGCCTTGTCTTTTACCTCCTTGTTTTATAGAACTCATCGCAGCATCGTATACATTCATGAACTTTAAAGGACCTGAAGCAACTCCTAAATCATTTTTCACTCTATCATTTGCAGGTCTGAGTTTTGAGAAACTAAATCCCGTTCCTCCTCCCGACTTCTGGATTTTGACTGCATTTTTTAAAGAATTAAATATGCTTTCAATATCATCATTAACTGGAAGAACAAAGCAAGAACAGCATTGAGGATTTTCAGTACCTAAATTCATTAATATAGGACTATTAGGTAAGAATTCAAAATTAATCATCATATTATAAAACTTAGATTCATTTTCAACAAGGTTCTCATTATAAGGAGCATCAGCTTTTGCTGCTTCTTTAGCAACTCTTCTGAACATTTCTTCAGGAGTTTCAATAATTTTTCCTTCACTATTTTTTTTCAAATATCTTTCTTTAAGAACTATTAATCCAGTTATGGAAATTTTAGTATTAGTAACTAAACCGTCAAGTAAATTTGTTTTAAGACTTCTCAAATCTTTTCTTTTCTGCCTGTATAAAATAAATGCTTTAGCAGTTGTAGCATGCCCATTATCTATCAAAACTCTCTCAACTAAATCTTGAACTTGCTCAACTGTAGGTATTAACTCTAACTCATTTAATCTATCTAAAACTTTTTGAGTAAGAAATATTGATCTATCTTTATCATGCCCTCCCACTGATTGAGCTGCTTTGAAAATTACATTAGTGATTTTTTCAGGATCAAACCTGACTCTTCTTCCATCACGCTTTATGATTTCTTTATGTTTGATTTGTAAAAGCATAATTTTTGTTTGTAGTTTGCAGTTAAGGGTTTGCAGTTACTATAAACTTCAAACACCGAACCTCAAACCAATTACTCCCCCCAGGTAGGAAATAGAGGGGTTCATTTATAAATTTTAAGGTAAAATTAACATATATTTCCTTCTTCAACAAAACTTATTAATACCTGAAAAACAAGTATGCTATGCCTTGTGCTTACTGCAAATCAAGTCATGAAGGCAAAGATTGTCCTTTATGGCATAAACAACTAGCTCTCACTAAAGTTAAATCTAGACAAATAAAAGAAGAATATTTTGGTATCGCTCCAGCACCTTTTATTGGACATTATGGATATCCTAACGTTAACGTTGGAATTCTTTCCCCTGCAGTTATTTCTGAAGAACAATTTGATAATCCTAAATATTGGAGTGAACAAAATTACAGCATTCCTCAAATAATTGATTTAAGATCACAATTAATTAATTCAAAGGTTAATTTAAACATTAAGCAAACAGACAAGCATTTGCTGCTTGCTCAAGAAGTAAGCATGGCTTCCAAGCCTGCTGAAGTAGAGTTTAGTTTGAAAAAAGCTCCCTCTTTCAGAGTACGTCTTGATTCATTAACAGCACCAACAGGACCCTCTGCAGAATTAAAAAAAGCAAGAATAACAAGCAACACAAAAATTCACACTAAAGTTGAAAAAATAGTAAACGACGAATTAAAAGCAACAGAAGCAATAAATTATTTGTACAAAAATAATTTTGATGAGAATTTTCTTACAAAAATTCTAAGTACAGGAACACTTGGAATAGATAAAAAGCTCGTTCCAACTAAGTGGAGCATCACTGCTGTTGATGACATTGTCTGCAAGAAATTAGTAGAAGAAATAAAAGATTATTCAGTTGCAGACTATCAGGCATATTTTGGCAACTTCATGGGAAATTATTACTTAATCATGTTTTTTTCTGATATGTGGAGCTACGAATTATTCGAACTTCATTTAGGAACAATGGGTGCATCAATAGATTATGAAGGATTCAAAGGTAGAACAAGCTATGCAAGCAATTGTGTGGGCGGTTATTACACTGTTAAATTAGCGATAGCTGAAAAATTAAAAAGTATGAAAAGACAGGCAAGCGTTCTGGCTTTAAGATTCATAACTGATGGGTATACTTTGCCTCTAGGTGTGTGGGTTACTCGTGAAGCCAGCAGGAAAACAATGAGTGCAACACCTATAAAGTTTGCAAGTAAAGAATTGATGCTTAATTATGCAAAACTTTTAGCGAAGAAAAAGTTCGGTTATGATTTAACAAATTATTTTGATTCCTGCTGGTTCTTGAAGAATGTTGAAAAACAAAAAAGATTATTCAGTTTTAGCTGAACTTTTTATGCGCCGCTAAATATCTTCGTATAAAATACATTAAAAAATCATTTTCTGTTTTTGTTAAAGATTTATAATAATTTCTTCTTTTCTTGTATTCAATTATTAGTAAAGGAAAATTATTTTTTGCAAGGATATATGCAATTATTAACCTCCCAATTCTTCCATTTCCATCTCCAAATGGATGTATTTTTTCGAATTTGTAATGCGCTCTTGCGGCTAATTCTACAGGGTTTATCACTTCTTTATTTTTTGTGTACCAATCAAAGAATTCTTTCATTAATTTTTTAAGGTCTTGCCAATCTGGAGCAAGATAACTGCCCACTCGGACCAAATATTCTCTCAATATTCCAGCTATATCTGGTTTTGTTTGATCAAAGATTTCTTTATGCCATGAAAGAATTGTTTTTAAGTTAAGCTCTTCTTTTTCATTTAAAATTTTGAAGAAGACTTTTGAATGATTGATTGTTTCTTGAATGTCTCTTATGGATCTGTTTGGAGCTATTTTTCTTTTTAATATGTCTTCAGTTTCCTCTAAAGTTATTGTGGACCCTTCTATTGCATTTGTGTTGTAAGTAAAATCAATAGATAAGTCTAAAAGAATCTTTTTTTTAATTGTTTCCGGGTAATTTTCCCATTCTTTTTTAAAATTTTCTTTTATTTTATTTATTTTTTTGAAAGCGCTCTCTTTCAAACACTGACGTAGGAAAGATTCTTTTATATCTTCTATATCTTTTGGAACTGTTTTTCCTAGATATTTTTCTCTATTAACAACTCTTCCTTCAGTTCTGAATGAGTGTGATAAGTATAAAAATCCATTTTTATTAATTATTTTCATATAAGATATAATTACCCTTACAAATATTTAAATTTTGCGTTTTTTAACAAAAATGTAAGGGTATAATGTAACTTCAAAATTTAACTTTTAAGTTCATTCAAGTTCTGTTTTAATGCTTGAACCCACTCGTTAGCTTCTTTTGCTTTTCTCACTTCTTCAGCCCAATTTTCTTTGTGATATTTTATCGCATCTTTAGTTCTTATGATAAGATTTCTCTTGTATTGAGCTGCGCTTATTTTTTTAGGTTCTGTGAGCCAAGAATTTGAGCAATCATGTTGAATTGTCTCTTCTAATTGGTTTATCATGAATTTTCTAAGCGGTTGATGTCTTTTTGTCGGAGGCTTCCAAGCTTTTACTTGTTTGAGCATGCCTTGATATCTTTCTTTTAATTCTTGATGCTCCAACAAAGCCTGTTCATAATATTTGCGATCTGTCTGGTATGCGATTTCGGCTTCTCTTTCTGCTTCGTCTAAATTCATTGCTAGAGCTTTTTTTAGTTTTCTTTTTTCTTTTGCATATTCTACTTTATGATAATCTGAAGAAGGAAAAATTTCATCGGGTAATTCTTCATCTATTGAATCGCTTCTCAAAAAAGCGTGAGAGCATCTTTTAATGAATTCTTCTAAAGTTACATCTTTCTTTTCTTCTATGATTGAAGTATATCCTGTAGGCATGAAGAAGTTTAATTAAGATTGTTTTATAAAAACTGCTGTTTATTAGCAAACGACATAAATTAATTATATCTTGTGTCGTTTTCTAAATAGTAAGCGACATAGTCAATATAACTAATTTCTGTCGCTTACTATATTAAAAGATCCTAATAACCAGCAACCTAAAATGAAACTACTTTAAAGTAGTAAAAATACAAAGATTTATAAAGGGGGCGTGATTTTGAGTTTTCATGAGTCTAGTTAAAGTATTATCTTTGATTAACAGCGGAATCACAATAGTTCTTTTACTTGTGTTTGTTATGAATAATTTTCAAATTTATGATCAAGATGCTAAAAATTCTGCAATGTTCTCTCAATTAAAAGGAGAGCTAGATAATGCAAAAGTAGAATTACAAAATGCTCAAACTGAAAATTACAACCTCTTGCTTAGCGAACTTAGCAATGTTGACTCAAAATATAAATTACAATTTATCTTAATGAATAAAAAAGATCAACAAAATGAAAATAAAAAAATAGATAAAAAATTAGACGAATTAGAGTTCAAAGCAAGCGATTTTTCAGATGTTATAAAAAATGTCATGCCCAGTGTTGTGAAGATCACTGTAAAAATCCCTGGAAAATTTAAAGAAATTCCTATGGAAGAAGTTAAAAGTGAAGTTAATCAAGCACTTGCAACTAAAGGCTATTTTTTAGGTGATGAATCTTCAGAAGACCAGATAACAATCGTAGGTTCAGGAGCAATAGTAAGAAGCGACGGCCTTGTAGTAACAAATAAACACGTTGCTAATGCTCCATCAGATATTTGTAATGATGAATTTATTAAAGATTTTTTCACCTGTTCAGAAGATGAAGCAACAATTGAAGTTCAAACAAGCAAGGATGAAGTTTCTGAAGGAAAATTGACAAAAACCAGTTCTAATTATGATCTTGCTTTTGTTAAAACAGATTTGAGAAGCAAAGCACTTTCTTTTGCTTCTAAAATATTTCAAGGAGATGAAGTTGTTGCTTTAGGAAATCCTTTAGGTATAGAATTTACTGCAACAAAAGGAATGATCTCAGCCGTTAATAGCGATATAAATGATGGTTTAGGCAAATTCTGGCTTCAAACAGACACTCCAATAAACCCGGGCAATAGCGCAGGCTGTCTCGTAATTCGTAAAGTATAAATATTAGTTCTCCGTCTATATATTTAGTTTTTATCGTCTATAAAAAGAGGTGATTTGTTGTGAGCTACATACAATCTTTTCCA
>JACRAI010000137.1 GCA_016213425.1 archaeon
AGAATAAATATCTTCAATAGTTTTTCTTAGTAAGTGCTGTTTTTTATTTTTTAGTAAAACCCACATAACTTCGTCAAGAGTTAAAACACTAGTTACTGCTTGTTCTTTACCTGAAAATATTTGTTTTTGAATATTTCTGGCATTGACTCCTTTGCCAGTGTTATCTAGTAATGCAAAAACAAAAAAATTTGCATCTAAATAAATCATTTTAAGAATAAATCCTCATAAAGTTCATCACCATAAATGAACTTTTTGGAAACATCAATTCCTTCTTTTTCTGCAGTTTCTGCCCATCTATTCAAAATATTTTCAGTCTCACTTGGAAAAATTTTTAACATTTTATCATCCATCTCAAGCATAACCATTTTGTTTTTAACAATGCCTAAACTCTGTCTTATAATCTTAGGAATAACTATTTGTCCTCTTTCGCCAACTTTTGTTTTTATTCTTAACATAAACTAATTAGGACTCTCTCACTATTTAAATATTTCCATCTTAGAATATGAATATTTCATATTTTAAGTATGAATAACAAATCAAGTAATAAAATTTTTGAATAAATACCATTAAAAAGTAGTTAAAAAAGAAACATTTAAAAAGGAATATATAAATTCAATCGCATATGACTGAAAAATCCATTAAAGATTTCTTGTACGATACTATTGGTTATGCGAGAATAGAAGATTTTGTTACTGGAGAGAAAGATCCTGATACTACTCTGAGAAACTTTCTTAATGGTACAATTTTAGGAACGTTCGGAAAAAGATCTTCACCTGCAATAGATAGTTATGACAAATATGGAAAAGCTATCCCTGCATGGAAGAAAAATTACATAACTATTCCGCGCATTTACTCAGTGTCTGAGTTGGAAGCACAAATTAATGAAGGTAAAAGGTATCTTAACAGACTCACTGGTGAAGATATTTTGAAACCTGAAATACAAAAAAGACAATTTTTCTTATCAAGTTTTAAAGTATTTGTTGGATATACCAGTAAAAGTGTAAGAGAAAAAGTTCAAAAAATTCACCAAGAAGGATTCCCTCAAGCAGAATATCAATTTCAAATAAAAGGAAGATTTAGAGGCCACATAAAGCAAGATGATTTTTATTTATTTACAGAAGGTTCAACTTCAACAATGGGCGCAAAATTAATTGTTGCAGCCTTTAACCTGCCCGAAGAAGTTGTTACAGATTTAAATGGCATTTCTGCAAGATATCATTACTTAATGAAAAATATAGATAATACAAGTGTACCAGTTAGTTCTTGAATTAATCAAGCTAATAATTTAAGTTCTTCCTCGAGATCTTTTAAGGAGTATTTTGATACAAATCCCGCACTAACTAAGTATTGCTCCATTTCCCAGAGAGTTATTCCTGCAAGCATGGCTGCTTTACTAATAGTGACTCTACCCTCAAGGTAATCTCTTGCTGCACTTTGTTTCATGTATTCTTTATATCCGAGATAAGAAAATTTTCGTATTAACGTGCTTCTATCACTATGTTCAATAGAGCTCAATTTTTCCAGCTTTTTTAAAAAATCTTCATCGAATCTTACGCCTATTGCTTCACTCATTTTACTTCCTCTTCAACTTTATCTAAAACAGCATTATGAAACCAACCAAATTTTTTTAAATCTCTTAATGAGTGCAAGGTCTCTGTTTTATTTATTTTATTTTTTTTATATAAATTCAAAATTATTGCAGGGGTGCCAACTAAATTTAACTTTAAAATATCTTTTTTTCTTCTAAAATTATCATCATCTGTTGCAAGCAAATCTGCTTTTTCTTGCCAGTATAAAGCAACACATTCTGCTTCACCTCCCTGAATATTAAATAAATTTGCTTTTTTAATCAAGGAGCCATTTTTTATTTTTATAACTTTTATCAAATTTGAATCAATGAAATTTTTAATAACAAGTGAATCTTCATGTTTTTCTTTTCCTTTTACAGTTTCCTCATAAACAAGTTCTGGAATTAAAACTTCACCAAAGTATTTGCAGCACTGCTCCAAAATACTTATTTTCGCTAAATGTATTAAAACCATTGAATCTTTAACTACACACATCATAGTTATACATTGTGCACAATGTAATATATAAATATTTCGCTACTCAAAAGCAATTTTTATAAACAAACTAAGTTACCTATAATTTATCACGTAAAAATACCTAATTATTTTCAATATGGAAACAAACATATCATTTAAGGAAGAACCTGATGAGGAAAAAGAAATCCTCGACTTGTTGCATCCGATAGTCAAGAAATGGTTTCTTAATAAATTTAAAAAGTTAGCTCTACCTCAAAAATATGCTGTAATGAATATTCATTCAAGACAAAATATTTTAGTGTCAGCTCCCACAGGCAGTGGCAAGACGTTGACTGGGTTCTTAGCCATTCTTAACGAGCTTTTTGATTCTGCAGATAAGAATGTTTTAGAAGACAAGATCTATGCAGTCTACATAAGTCCACTCAAAGCATTAAATAACGACATTAAAATTAATCTTTTAGAACCATTGCAAGAAATAGAAGAATTATACGGAAAAAAACTAAACATACGTGTGGGAGTGAGAACTGGAGATACAACTCAAAGTGAGAAATCTCAAATGTTGAAAAATCCTCCTCATATTTTAATTACTACTCCTGAAAGTTTGGGAATTGTTCTTTCTTCAACAAAATTTATCGAACATTTAAGACAGGTTGATTGGTGTATTGTTGATGAAATTCACGCATTGGCAGAAAATAAACGAGGAGTTCACTTATCAATTTCTCTGGAAAGATTGCAAAATCTTGCCGGGCACATGTGCAGAGTTGGTTTAAGCGCAACAGTTTCACCGCTTGACGAAATTGCAAGATTTCTTGTAGGACCTGAAAGAAGATGTGAAATTGTTGATGTTCAATTCATGAAGAGCGTAGATTTGCAAGTTATGAGTCCAGTTCCAGATTTAATTAATTGTCCTCATACTTTAATGAATAAAGAAATGTATAATTTGCTAGATAAATTAATTCAAGAACATAAAACGACTTTAATTTTTACCAATACAAGAAGTGCTACTGAAAGAGTTGTTGATTATTTGAAAGAAAAGTTTCCAAAAAAATATTTAGATAATATAGGCGCGCATCATGGAAGTCTAAGTAAAGAATTAAGGCATAGCATTGAAACTAGAATGAGAGATGGAAAATTAAAAGTAATTGTAAGCTCAACATCTTTAGAGTTAGGAATTGATATAGGTTTTATTGATTTAGTTATTTGTATCGGAAGCCCTAAAAGTGTTGCACGCCTATTACAAAGAACAGGTAGAGCCGGCCATAAACTTGATGCAACAGCTAAAGGAAGAATCATAATAATGAACAGAGATGATTTGGTTGAATGTGCAGTTATGCTTAAGAGTGCTGTGGAAAAAAAAATAGATAAAGTTCACATCCCAACAAATTGTTTGGATGTTTTAGCCCAGCAAGTTTTTGGAATGGCTTTAGAGCAAATATGGGATGAAAAAGAATTGTTTAATCTTTTAAAAAAAAGTTATTGCTATCAAAATCTTTCTTGGAAAGATTATCAAGCAATCATGAGCTACTTAGCAGGCGAATATGTAGATTTAGAAGAAAGGCACATTTATGCTAAAATTTGGAGAAAAGAAGGAAAAATAGGCAAGCGAAGCAAGATGGGTCGAGTAATCTACATGACAAACATAGGCACTATTCCTGATGAATCATTTATCACTGTAAAAATTGGCAATCAAATGATAGGAAAACTTGATGAAGCTTTTCTTGAAAAATTACGCCCAGGAGACGTATTCATATTGGGAGGAGACACGTATCAATTCAAATTTAGCCGTGGAATGGTTGCTCAAGTAACAGCTACATCTAACAGGCCCCCTACTGTTCCTTCGTGGGTTTCAGAAATGCTTCCGTTAAGTTTTGATCTTGCAATTGAAATAGGGAAGTTTAGAAGATTAATGTCTGAAAAGTATTCATTAAAAAAATCTAAAAAAGAAATACTTAAATTCATTAATGAATATTTATATGTTGATAAAAATGCAGCCAATTCAATATATTCTTATTTCAGAGAACAATTTGACTTTGCCAAAACAATACCTAATGATAAACTAATACTTATAGAAAAGTATGATGATGAAAGAGAAAAAAAAGTAGTCGTACATGCTTTGTTTGGAAGAAGGGTTACTGATTGTTTGAGCAGAGCAATTGCTTTTGTTATCTCACGTAAAGAACACAAAAATGTAGAAATAGGAATAAATGACAATGGATTTTATTTAAGTGAAGGAAAAATTAAGGAGGCAATAGAGCTTTTGAAAATAGATAAATTGGAAATGGTTATGGAGCAAGCAATTGAAAAAAGCGAAGTATACAAAAGAAGATTCCGCCACTGTGCTGCACGTGCATTAATGATTTTAAGAAATTATTTAGGTCATAAAAAAAATGTGGGAAGACAACAAGTCAGCAGCATGATCTTAATGAGTGCATTGAGAAGGATTGATGAAAAATTCTTTTTAATTCAAGAAGCGAGAAGAGAAGTTCTTGAAGATTTAATGGATATAGAAAATACTAAAAAAGTAATAAAAATGATTCAAGACGGGGAAATAAAAATAAAAGAAATAACCACAACAATCCCGTCACCATTCTCGTTCAATCTAGCTCTTCAAGGGCATTTGGATGTTATGAGTATTGAAGACAAACATGAATTCTTAAGAAGAATGCATGAATTAGTTATGGGAAAGATAGGTTTGGATCCGCAGGAACTTAAAGAATAAGTGCTTTCAGCACAAAAAGAACTTGTTAATCTTCAGCTCGAAAGAGTTGAGCAAAGTCTATGCTTGCAGAAGCAATAAATAAAAAAATTAATCATTTTTGTAACCGAAAATTTTATTATATTTCTTATGACCAAATATGTTAAGAATTAAAACTGTTATTTCATTTTGTTCTGATCTTATAGTATAGGTTAGCCTCCAAAAAGAAGGCAGTTCAACTCGCCAACAATTTGTTATTCCGTGCTTGTTAAAGTAATATTTAGGAATTATTCTTTTTCTTATCTGATCGCCTTCAAAAGGATTGTTTTTTAATGTAGCTCTAATTCTTTCAACCGCATTAAATATTGATTGAATTTCTGTTTTTGTTCCTTTTTTAATTTCTTGTTCAAATTTTTCTTTTAAAGAATTATACTCGTAAGCGGCTTCTTCAACCAATCTCACAATTATGTTTTTACCTTCAAACAAAAAATCTCACCATTCTCTGCTCTGCAGTATAGCTGCTTTTAATCTAGGATCATCATTATGAGCCCAAAGAATGCCTTTCTTGCTATCAATTATCAATCCCTTATCCGACAAGTATTCAAGAATAACATTAAGCGTTTGATGCATTATTTTAGTGGGTAGTTTTCTCTTAATATCTTCTCTTGTTAACATTAAATCTGCTTCACTCAAAATTTTCTCTACCATAATTACTGTTTTAAGATTCGGATAATGAAGAGCTTTTTGTATCATTTTATATATTAGTATATATAAACTTATATATAAATGTTGCGTTATTTTAGTAGAAAAACTTATTTACTTTCTTCTTGCTGTTTCATGAATGGAAACAACAATACGTCTCTTATACTTGCTTGTCCTGTTATAATCATGGTCATTCTGTCTATTCCTATACCTACTCCCCCTGTTGGAGGCATTCCGTACTCTATTGATCTGATAAAATCTTCATCGTGAGGATGTGCTTCTTCACTTCCTTGTTTTAATTCTTCAGCTTGCTGTTCTAGAAGTCTTCTTTGAATTATAGGATCATTAAGCTCCGAGTATCCGTTTGCTACTTCCATTCCTGCAATAAACGGTTCAAATCTTTCAACAAACACTTCAGGATCATCTCTTGATAGCTTGCACAATGGAGTGCTTTCTTTAGGATGCTGAGTAATAAATGTTGGTTGTATTAATTTATCTTCTACTAATTCTTCAAACAATGCCTGAATCAATTTTCCTCTAGTTGGTTCTCCTTCTACTTTTTGTAATTTATGAGTGTTTTTTAACTCAAATAATTCTTCGTCGTTTAATTGCTCAACATCTATTTTTGCGTGCAATTTGATTGCTTCAAGCATAGTCATTCTTTTCCAGGGCTTTTTCAAGTCTATTTTGTGCCCGTTAAATTCTATTATTGTTGACCCAACAGTTTTCATTGCTGCGTTAACATAAATATCTTCAGTTAACTCCATCATGTCATTAAAGTCAGCATATGCTTGATAAATTTCTATTTGAGTAAATTCAGGATTGTGCGTTCTATCTATATCTTCATTTCTGAAATCTCTTGCAAACTCGTAAACTCTTTCAAACCCGCCTACAACTAATCTTTTTAAGTATAATTCATTAGATATTCTCAAGTAAACAGTCATGTCTAAAGCGTTGAGGTGTGATTTGAATGGTCTGGCTGCTGCGCCTCCGTAAATTGGCTGCAAGCACGGAGTGTCTACTTCAATAAAACTTTTTTTGTTCAGCAAGTCTCTTATTGAATCAAATATTTGTGCTCTTATTCTAAATACTTTTTTAACTTCAGGATTCATTATTAAATCAACATATCTTTGCCGGTATCTTAATTCTACATCTTTTAATCCGTGCCATTTTTCAGGTAAAGGACGCAATGACTTGCATAATATTTGTGTATTTTTAACTTCAACAGTTACTTCGCCAGTTCTTGTTTTGAAAATCATTCCTTCAATACCAATCCAGTCGCCTAGATCGAATAACTTGAGTAATTTGTAGTTGTCTTTGCCCATCAAATCTTCTGCAAAATACGCTTGCACTTTACCATTTTCATCTTGTAAGTGCATGAATGTGACTCGGCCCATTCTTCTCAACCCGACAATTCTTCCAGCAGTTTTTGTTTGATGAGTGCTGTGCTCTTCAGGTTTCAAGCTAGCAAAAGAAGTATTAATTTGTTCAGAATTTTCTTTAACATCATAACTGTACGGGTAAGGATTAATTTTCAAATTCTTTAAATCTTCAAGTTTTCTTTTCCGCTCATTAATTAATTCTTGCTCTGTTGGCATAAAGAACATTAATTAGTATTTTATTTAAAAATGTTGCTGAAAAATTCATAAAATCTTTATAAAACCTGAAAATACTATTTTTGAGGTGGAAAAATGACCGGTTGCGAAAAATGTTCAGGCCATGAGGATCATCACGATCACAAAGATGATTGTTGCAGCACTCACTCTGTTAAAACTTCAAGTTTGGGAGGTAAAATTTTCAAGTACAGTATGACTTTTTTAGCAGGTGTAGCAGTATCTTTTTTTGCATTTCAGCCTTCAAAAGTTTACCAGGTCAATATAGATCAAGACAGAAATAAAGATATTGTTGTTGAAGGCTTTGTAGAAAATCTTAATAACCCTGGCAGCCGTTAGGCTGCTTTGGGGGTGGGAGTACAGCCCACCATGAATAAGAAAAAAAGATTGGATACAAAAATATTTCGGTTGTTTAAGCGTGCTGGACATCCAAGATGGTTTCATCATATGGGTCCTAAAAAGTTTGAAACTTGGATTTTGTGTTTAGGTTTGATTGTAAAACAAGTTTACAGGCTTTCATATCGAAGAGCTATGAGTTTTCTCGACGAGTTTTTTAAAATAAATCTTCATTGGACTACTCTGCAAAAAGCAGCTAGAAGATTGCCAAAATCTCTTTGGCAATCTCTGCTTTGTGCAACCATAGAATTCAATACTACTCATCTTGCGGCGGCAGATGGAACAGGTTTTACAAGAACTAATGCAAGTCAGTATTACATTAAAAGAATTGACAGAAAAAATACTGTGGGACGTCCAGTTCAAGCAATAACTTTAGTGGATATCAAAAAAAGAAAATTTTTAGCAGGAAACTTCTTCGCAAAACCACAAGGTGAAGCAAAAAGAGTTCCAGCATTACACAAAAAAAGTCCCAACAAAATAGAAATTTTGATAATGGACAAAGGTTTTGATGCAGAATACCTGCATCAATGGCTAAAAGAGCACGGAACATTTTCAGTTGCTCCAGTAAGAAAAGGCTGCCGTCGAGGAAAACATAGAAAACTACTAAGAGATTGTTTCGACTGGTGCTTATACTGGCAAAGAAACATCATAGAAAGTTTATTCTCCGCACTGAAAAGATTATTCGGAAGCACAATATCCTCAAAAAACATAAAAACACAAACAGCAGAACTATGTTGTAGACT
>JACRAI010000139.1 GCA_016213425.1 archaeon
AGCTCTATTAAATCAATGACAGGCCAAGCTTTTCCTGAATAATCAATGAAAGGAGTGATGTACCAACTTTTCAAATCTTCGGGCTTGTGAAGAACGATAAAATTGCAATGTTTTAAAGCGTCAGAGTTATCGACTTTAATTCTATCTAATTCTTGTTCCAATCCAGTTATTGCTGCAGAATCTTTATTGCCTAAATATTGCACTCCAAATTTCTTTTCAAAATCTTTTTCTTGCTGTGTTTCAGTAAAAGAATCAGTTATTGCGTATTTTACAATGTTCAAAAATGTAGGATTATCTTTATGAAAATAAAATCCTCCAACACCCAAACCAATAGTTGTTAGTGCTGTTGCTAAAGCTTTCTTCCAAGTCCAGAACTTTTTCTTCTTTTTGATTTGAGGATTACTAGTTAATTCTTTTTTTTTCATTTCCAATGACCTCTTAATGCATCTATTTTTCTTTTTGCTAGTTCTCTTTTTCTTTCGGGAGTAACTGCTTTTTCATCCATTGATTGACAGAGATGAACATACATACGTTCATTCAAGAGAGGAGAGTTATAACCAAATCTTCTTATTTTAAGCCAATCAAAATGATCGGGCGAGTACGTAAGTTCGCCAGTTTCAGCAAAATAATTATCAAACTCTCTGAAAATTTCATTTTTTATTAACAATTTATCTCCCAGATCTAACTCTTGTCCATCTTCAAAATATGCTAAAACTTGATCTAAACAAAGTTTCCTGTAAAATGCGATGTCTTCTTGAGAGTAATTATTACTCATGCAGCCACCTCATCAATATTGTACAACAAATCAAACCATTCTTCTCGTGTTGTTATTTCATGATCTACTGCCCAGATTCTTGTTCCGCACAAGAATTCTCTTGACGGGTCCATAAAGATTGCTTTTAGTTCGTCCATAGTTCCCATGAAAACTTGGAAGTATTTCACGAATTGGCCTAGAGTTGGATCGATAAGTATTTCGCCTCTATCAGCAGTGTTTGCTTTTAGTAATGTGTGGAGTGCATGATATTTTGATTGTACTGATTCAGTTTGTATTCCTTTCTCCTTTTTCAAAAATTTCTCAAAATCAGTAGAATAACCTAAGCACATGCCGCTTAAAGGATTATCTTTATTTCCTTTATGAGGATTTGGTTCTGAATCAAATAGTTTGCACAAGTACAAAGCGTGAGCAACAGTGTGATTACCTAAAGAGTATTGAGTACTTTCAGAGGCTTCACTAACTGCCGCTTCCAGTTCTTGAAATGTTGGTAGAGTATTCATTTATTTCCTCCAGATTAGTTTACAGTTTGCAGTTTACGGTTTACAGTACATCCTGTGAACTGCAAACTATGAACTGTAAACTAGTTGGCTACAATATTTTAGTAGTTAATTGAAGTTTCAGTATATAAATCTTTCGATTTTTTACTACTTCAAAGTGACTACAAATCAAAAAAACCCGCATCAATGCGTGAACTGAGAAATTGTTAAAAAAAAAATTAAAAACTGCATCGACCGGGATCCCAGAACAAATCTTTGCTAAAGATTTGGCAGAAAGCACCAAAGTTGGATTTCCGCTTCACTACAATCCAACGAAAATAAACATGCGTCGACCGGGATTCGAACCCGGATCACAAGCTTGGAAGGCTCGTATACTAGCCATTGTACTATCAACGCAATAAAAGATAGAAAAAATTGCTGATTTATAAAAATATCTCTTCCAAATAACTAATTTTGCTTATTTAATTCTTCTTCCAATAATTTTAAGAATTTTTGAAAGTCATGTTTTTTAATTGCACCACCGCAAGCTTGTTCGTGACCTCCACCATAACCTTCCACACTTCTCAACACTTTTTGTAATGCCAAATCCAATCTTACTCCTTCGCCAGCCCTCATACTGCATCTTACTTCATCATCTTTTTCTCTACCTAAAATTATTATTTTATCAGGAAAACGAGCAATTAATTCGTTAGCTAAATCTTTAGTTAAACTTAACTTGTCGCTCGAGTAGGTATAAACTATTAGTCGTTCATTTGTTTTTTTTTTCAATGCTTCTTTAAGTGATTTTTCATAATCTTGATTGATTTTTTTGTAGTATTTCCAAATGAATTTTCCTTGAGGAGTTGTTTGCTCAAGAATTTCTTTTGGATCATTAATTCTTGAAAGTGCTTTTATGTTTTTGTAAACATTAGTTGTAGTGCCTTTTAATAAAAAAGAAAATACTTTAACTAAAGTACCTACTTTTGAATTATACAACGCTTCTTGAACAGTTTTTACATTTTCTGGAAGTAGATCGGGATATTTTTTTCTAAAATCATCAGCATATTCTGGCATGTACCAATCGCCTATCGCTCCAACTGTTGCAATCCACAAATCTTGCTTTACTATTTGATAGCACATCACAGGTGTAGGAATGTTTTTTTTGAAAGTTATTCTTGGATTGTAATAATGTACTTTTTCTCTCGACAAAGGGGTGTGGTGGTCAATCCAGTATACTTGAACTTTAGAACTATCTAAGAACTCTTGATCTACTATTGCTAAATCAAGAATAAAAACAACATCAGGATCGAATTCTTCGATTTTTTTATTATGCTCCCCTCTGATGTTTGGAACTGCTTTAACAACGTAGCCTTTACCTTCTTTGTTGTAGCGGTATAATAACAAAAAACTAGATAAACCATCAGGATCATCATGAAAGAAGTAAAAAGGTCTCACACTACTGTCTAAAACTGTTTTTATTTCTTGTTCTTGTTCTTTTGTAAGCATGAGCCAGTCATAACCTGCCCATTTAAAAACTTTTATAGAAAACTTTAAATAGTGGTAAGAAAAGTATACTACTTATGATACCACAATTCATAAATAGGGAATTGGAATTAAGATTTTTAAATGATGCGTTTAACAGCAATAAGGCTGAACTCATAGTCATTTATGGAAGAAGAAGAATCGGCAAGACCGAATTAATTAACAAGTTTTGCCAAAAAAAACCACATGTATATCTACTTTGCACTGAAGATAATGAGAAAAACAATCTTGAAATGTTCAGAGATCGTTTAGCAGATTTTATAAATAAACCAATATTAAGAGATATCAAAATAGAATCATGGAATCAGCTATTCCAAAGATTTTTGGAACTTTTTGATTCAAAAGAAAAAGTAATCTTGGCAATAGATGAATTTTCATTTTTAATAAGTTTAAATAGAGGAGTTGTTTCTGCTTTTCAAAAGATTTGGGATGAACAGCTTAAAAAAAGAAACATAATGCTGATTCTTGCCGGTTCCAGTATAAGCATGATGGAAACGGAAGTTTTAGGCTATAAAAGCCCGTTATATGGAAGAAGAACCGGGCAATGGAAAGTAAGTGAGTTAGAGCTTAAGCACATTAAAAAATTTTTCCCTTCATATAATAATAATGATTTAATGCAAGTTTACGCAATAATAGGCGGGGTGCCTGCTTATCTGCTTGAATTAGATAAAAACAAAGAATTACTTGAAAACATTAAAGATAATATCTTGAGAAAAGGAAAATATTTGAATCAAGAAGTGGAATTTATGTTAAAACAAGAGTTCAGAGAGCAAAAAACTTACTTATCAATACTCAAACAGATTGCTTTAGGGTTTTGTAGTTTAGGAAAACTATGTGCTGCTACGGGAATGGATAAAGCGAACATTTCAAAGTACCTCCACGTCCTGGAAGAAATAACTATAATACGACACATTCTGCCTTTAGGAAAAAAGAGAAAAGGAATTTATTTAATAACAGATCCATTCTTTACCTTTTGGCTGAAACTCGTTTCGCCTTATCAGGCAGAATTAGAATCTGGAAATATTGAAAGTGTATCTAAAATTATAGAAAAAAAACTGCCTGAGTACATGGGGCAGAGGTTCGAGTTTATTTGTGAGAAATTACTTTTATCGAAATATTTTAATCTGCCATTAAACTTAACAAGTGTTAATAAATGGTGGCATAAAGAGAAAAAAATTGATTTAGTGTGCTTAGATGAAAACAAAAAAGAAGTGTTGTTTATAGAATGTAAATGGGCTGAATTGAAAGAAAGAGATGCCGAACAAGTTTTAGAAGAGCTAAAAAATAAGTCTACTCATACAAATATAACAAGCACCCGAGAATTTTTTGGAATAATAGGAAAAAAAATTCATGGAAAAGAAAATTTAAGAAAAAAAGGTTTTACCGTGTTTGATATTGACGATTTAGATTTTTGAAAAAGATCAGCATAAAATTTAAATAACACCTCAATTTTAACATTTTAATGGTTTGCAAGAATTGTCACAATTTTAAAGTTTTTGGTAAAAATTGCTGGTTTTATTGGGAAAATAAGAGTGTTTGTTCACAGCACACATCAAATCCAAGGGAAGAACCTAAATATAAAGAAAAAGAAGAAAGTACTTTGTTGCAGATTAAATCAAAGTGAACAATAGTTTTGTTTTTATAATTTAAAGTTCTTTGTTTTTAGATATTTACTTCGCTGCGCTCAGACATTTGATTTCAAATTTTTTTTAATGGTACATCTAAAGAAGAGCAATAAATTCATCTCTTGTTATTTCAATTTCATTAATGATTTTCCTCAGTAATCCTCTACCAATATCTTTTCCATTATGAACTGGAACTACTGTTGCCCTACCATCTTTATGCTTAAAATATTTATGACTGCCTCTTTGTCTTATCTCTTCAAAACTTAACTTATCAAGAACTCTGATAACTTCTTTAGCAGATAAAATTGGAAGTTTCATGCTAATATTTGTACTTTTTGAACCCCGATAAATTCGTCCTGTGAAACTTCTTTTTCAACTTCTAAACACAACCCTATTGCTTCTTTAACATTTCTTAAAAGTTCATCAATGGTTTCGCCTTGAGTATGGCACCCTTTAAGAGCTGGAACACTACCAATGTACAATCCATCTTCATCTTTCTCTATTAAAACTGTGAAATTGTATATTTTTTTTTTCATTATATACTCCCTATGTGACTAAAACTATTTAAGCCTTTCTTTTTTTTATAATTATAAATATCTTCAACAATGTTTTTGAAGACTTGCCAACGTAAAGTAAACTATCAATTGGTTGGCGAGTCTGAAAGTAGAATCGACTGAAAGGAGTGAAA
>JACRAI010000022.1 GCA_016213425.1 archaeon
AGAGTTCAATAGGCCAGACTTACCCATAGTAACAGATATGGATTTCGGGCATACACACCCACAAATAATTCTTCCATTAGGAATAAAAGCAGAACTTGACTTCAAAAACAAGAAATTCTACTTGAAAGAACCTTGGTTAAGATAAAAAAATCACTTAACGACTACCAAACAGTTGTTATGAAGTTTTTTATAACGTAAAGACCGTGATTTGATTAATGGATTTAAAAAAGAGCTGCTGAAAAGCTTTGGATTGGTTATAAATCCAGATATTGATTTTAGACCTGAAGAAACAAAATATTCTATATCTGCTGAGCTGGAAAAAAACATAGGACAATATATAGTTGATTTACAAGCCAGCATATTTTCTGCAAGACCAACTTTCAAGGAAATAAATCCTGAAAAGAAAGGAGGAGAAATATTCTTCCAAATGTCTAAGAATAATACTGGAATTAGCGTAACATACTCAAAAGAAAATAATTATTGGCCTGCAAAAGATGAAAAAGACTCATTCGAAATTACTTTTTTTAGAAGATTTTGATGAAAACTCATTCTAGCGTGGATTCAAGCAATAGTAAATGGATGACTGCAAACAAACCTCACTTGACTAGTGAATTGATTCTTAGAGGAGTTTTAACTAAAGAGCTACATTTTAATTTAAGAAAGATGAGAGGGGTTATGAAACTGTTTTCTGAAATTTGGAGAAAGTTATTTAAAATAAGACTACAAAATAATTCTTAACATGGCAAAAAAGACAAAAACATTAATTGAAAATACTAAGGAGGAATTTTACTCTGGTTTGATGGTCGATGTATTTGATAAAATTACCACTGAAAGTGTCTATGAAAAGCGAGCTACGGAAGTAATTACGCGCATAGAAAAGTACAATCCTAAAGCAAAAACACTCTTAGAAGTGGCCTGTGGCACGGGTAATTTCACAAAGCAACTAGCGCGAGCAAAATTTGTTATAACTGCAACAGATATTTCCAAAGACGAGATCGAGAAGGCAAGAACAAAAGATATTCATGCAACATTCAGTGTGGCCGATATGAGCAAACTGCAAGCTTCAAAAAAGTATGATATACTCTGCTGTTTCTGGGAATCATTCCGCTACTTATCAAGCTACAACTCTTGTGAAAACACATTAAAACGAATCTTTAAGGCACTCAATAAGAATGGTCTCTTTTTTGTAGATTTTACTCATTTTCCCCCACACGATAAACCATTCAAAATTCCAACCTACACTATCGACTTGGGAAATGACTTGCGCGTGTTAAAACAGACCTCTATTCTTACAAAAGGAGATTTTGATACACGGTGGGATGATATCAGATACGAATTAAAAGGAAAAGATGTTACCGGAAAAAAAATTGAATGGCATGAAAAATCTGTACTTCTCAAGCCAAAATTGTCTCGAGCCCCACTTCTGCGCATCACTAGAGAGAAGATGGAACAGATGCTTACAAAAGCAGGCTTCAATATTCTTGAGATTCGCTACGGATTCGCAGGATGTCCAGAGTCAATGCTTTTCGTTGCACAGAAAAATAGAAAGTAAATATACTCTATTTATTTTCTATAAAAAAAAAGTCTTCTTTCAATAATAATCCATGAATATTGATGTATCTAAATAATATTTCATTAGAAATAACAGAAAAAGAAATAATTAAAAAATTAAGTAGATTAAATTTCCTCTTTTTAGGTTTTGATACATATTACTTTACTATTTCTTTCTTGAATTGTATTTCTAAAGAATTTTTGCTTAAAATTCGAACTGTATCAATCAATCCCGCCTTTATACCGTAATCATTTATTTTTTTAGGCAGCAATGCTGCGATTGAAGAGCCCACTGTAATTATTTTTCTTTGTGATTCTATTTTTTTGTTTGCTTCTCTTAATTTAATTAATTCTTTTGTTTGATTAGGTGTGAAAAGTACTTCGCCACAATTATTGCATTTCATACAGTCAACCAAAAAGTTGTTTATTAAACACCTATCTGATTTAATCATTCCTGAGCATTTACATTTGTTATATTTCATTTTAATATATTTCTACTTTCTTTCTATTTAAATGACGAGCAACCCATGAAATCACGGAAACCACCCGTTATAATATTTGTATAAAAATATTATAATATTTAAACCTTTCTTTTCAGAAATCTTGCAAATCTTTCAAACCTTAATTATACTATCTCCTTCTTTCACAATACCTTCTTTTATTAATGCACAATATAGTCCTCTTCTGCCAACTAATGTTTTAACGAATTCTGCTTTTTTTTCAGAACTAACATAGGGCAATAATTGAAGTATCTTGCAAGGAGTTGCATGCTCTCTTACTTCTATAACTGCATCACCAAGACAATATTTAGAACCTACTTCGAAAAAGTCATAAGGTACACCTTTTGAGGTAACATTTTCTCCCAGATCTCCTGGCTTTACTGGCCAGCCTTCTTTATTTAAATCATCTAATGTTTCTAGAGGAATTATTAATACAGCTCTGTCAGGTGTTCTATTTTTTGATTCAGTTCTGTAATGATTATAGTCTCCTTCAACTCCTTCTGCACTAAATCTTGCAGAGTCTACTGAATATTTTGGTATTCCTCTTTCTCCTTCAATGTTAGATTTTACATTAATTTTGTAAATTATTCCTCTCATTACATTCCCATTCCAGGCATTCCGCCCATTCCTGCAGCACCAGGAGGCATTTGTGGACCTCCACCTGCTGAACCTCCCATTATTACATCATCAATTCTTAAAATCATTTGTGCAACTTCTGAAGCACTGCTTATCGCTTGAGTTTTGATTTTTAGTGGTTCAATAACTCCATTAATCCAGCTGTCTACTATTTTAGCGTTAAAAACATCGAGTCCTGCCCATTTTTGTCCTTTATCATGAGCGGCTTTTAATTCTGTAAGCATATCTATAGGATCTAACCCTGAGTTTTCTGCAAGAGTTCTTGGAATAACTTCAACAGCGTCGGCAAAAGCAAGCACAGCTAACTGCTCTCTTCCACTCAAACTATTTGCATATTCCCTTAACCCCCGGGAAACTTCAACTTCAATAGCACCTGC
>JACRAI010000021.1 GCA_016213425.1 archaeon
GACTGCTGTAACGTTATTTGATTTGACAGCACTGGCAAAATTGCCATTATAATCAGTAAAGGCGGCGATTATAGAATTGTCTTCTGGAACGGCATAATAAGAGTTAACAAAATACATGAAACCATCCTGAAAAATTCCATTTTTCATTTTTGAATGCGTAAACGCTAACTGAGTCGGGGTCTATATTTTCTCCACCAACATAAGGAAATTCAAGTTTTATTCTTGCAGAAGTATTTTTATCAACATTAATAACTAACGGAGTTCCTAGAATCTTGAGTGAAGGATTTTTTAGTTCAGGAAAATAGTTTGCTGCACTAGCTTTCATAAGTATCTTTTCAGATTCTAAAACTTCTATTTTTAAGTTGCCAGTCTGAAGCACTGAATTAGTAATCACTTGTTGTTCTTTTGGAGGAATTTTAACTTCAGATAATTGAACTTTTTCTTCTTTACCATACACTTTTACTAAACCTTCACCGCAAGCAAGAACTTCAACTTCATTAATGTATGAAGGCAGGCATAATTCATCTTTGCATTTTAAAACTTGAATATCTTTATAATTTTTAGGCACTGATAAAGTTAATTTAACTTTTGTATCTCTTTCACAGTCTAGTTTGAATGGAGGAATTATTAATTCTGTATTTTCAGGAATCTTAATATTTCCAGTTCTTTTTAATTTTATTGTTTGAGCGCTGTCTTCTGCTTCGAGGCAAGCTACAGGATTAAGTTCAACGTAAGGTTTTTCTTGAACAAAAAAAGAATATGCTTTGCTTCCTAATTCTCTTAACTTGTTAGCTATTCCAGAGCCTTCTATTTTTATTCTTTTATTATTGATTGATTGAATTATGCTTGAAGGTTTATCTTCGCTATGCATTATGCTGGTGAATGTCAAGTCATCCATACTTGCAGTTAGCGTAGGAGTTTCAAAAACATATTTGCTAATGCCGGTGATCCTTCCTTCTTTTGTTTCAACACTGAATTGCCGATCATTCACTTTTACATTTATTTTTTGATCACCTAAAAATTTTTCAAGTCCTTCTGGAATGTTTTGGTTGATAATTTTATTTTGGTATGATTCAAATTGATTCATGAAATCGTTGAATGTATTTTTTGAAGGACAGTTTCCAAAACATTGTTCAGAATAAGCAATAGGTATCAATAATAGAAACAACACTAATACCTCTTTTTTCATAACAAGAATAAGGAACTGTGAATTTATAAAAGTTACCTTTTAGAGGGCTGGTGCAATGCACGTTGCCGCCTTTGTGTGAGCGTTATAAAATAAGACTTTACGCAGACAAGAGGGTGGGGCTCCTTTTGAGTGAAACGAAAAAGACCAGACAGATCTTTTATCTGTCGCTGCCTTCGGAGAATGTCTGCCTGCAATAAAACATTAAAACGCGAATTGGCGGCAATACCGAACGAATGTGAGGATTGCACCAGCGCTCTAGAATCCTATTTTGTTTTTATCTTTTTCAGCTCGTTCGACTCTCAAATCTTCTAAGACTGAATATGTTCTGTTAACTTCTTCCATTGTGCTGCCAAGCTGTAATTTTATTTTTTGAACTGTGTTAATTAAATATCTTGAATGTTTATCTATTTCATGCATTACTTTTTGGTTTTCTTCAGATTCTTTGAATAAAATGTGCGTTTCTTCTACAAACAATCTTTGCAGTTCTTCTATTAATATTGAAACCATTGGAGATAAATTATTATCCAACTCTCTGATCATTCCAAGCTGTAAATCACATTTTGCAATATCAATCTCAGAAGCCCGCCTGTTTGTTTCTTTAATTAATTCATCAAATATTAAATTTCTTTTTTCAGCCATTCTTTCTAAGTCTTGCGCTTGATGTGCTAAAGTAAGTAAGTTGTTAAGCAAATCGTCCACTTTTTTTAGTTCAGTCGATAATGATCTTTTAAATTCTTGAACGTTTGTTACTTCATTTCTTACAAAATTCTTTATTTCTTCAAAAGTATCTTCAACTTTACCTGAAGATTCTTCAGTGAATCCAATTTTCCCCATAATTGCGTTCTCCTGTTCTTTTCTTTATAAATTTTGTTGTAAAAAAATCCAAAATATCTCTTTAAAGTTGTCAATATAAACCATCAATGATTTATATTCCAAGACGATAAAAATAATTTTCTCACTGTTAAGTAGTTCTGATTTAGAAACCTTTATAAATCAAATAAAAAACTTCCATTAATCAAAATGGGAATTGATGAAGAACGTTATGGGGATGAAGCAGGAAAAAATTCTTTTGAAAAAAAGAAAGGAGAATATGATTTTTCTAACTTTTATCCAAGACCTCCAGCTCCATCTAAAGAACAAATCTTACAAGAAAACTTTATCAAAATGATGAAGCAAAAAGAACAAAACGGAGGCCTTCCTGAACCTAAAGAAGCTACATCTTTGGCTGCAAGTTCAGGAATGAATATTAAATTAAGCACTTATGAACTTCAAGGTACTTTTTACATAGGACAACATCCTGCAGACATAACAAACACAGTTCTTGATTTAGCATATAACTCTAAGTTAGTTATTGCAGCAAAATATTGCACTGATAAACTGTTAGTGAAAACTGAGGAAGAAACAAACAAAAAGGTAAGAGAATTTTTACAACAAGCAGGAAAAATTATTTATGCAGATAAAGGTGCACTGCATGTTACTAAACCTACAATTGTAATTGATGCTGCTAATTTCAAAGAAACAGATCTTGAAGATGCAATTTTCAGATTAATCGAGTTTGGAAATGGAAAAGTCTCTTCAAGTTTGTTGACTATTATATTTCAACCTACTCAAGCAAAAAGAACTGCAATTTATCAAGTAATTGATGAAAAAACAGCCTCTGTTGTTGGCGCTGGTGCAGCGCTGATGCCTCAGAGTGGTAATTTTGCTTTTGTTGAAATTAAAAAATTGAAAATATAGGAGGAATATAAAAATGGAAAATAGAAAAGTAGCGGCAATAAAACCTGCAAGTGATGCAGACTTGCCAATGAGATTAACTCTTTCAGAAGAGTTGCAAACTGGTTCAGTAGAAGAGATAGTAAAGTTTGCTGTTGAAGGAAGAAACATTCCAAGAAGAGACAGAGACATGGCTGACAGAATAAAAACAGAAATGACTAAAGACTTCGGATACACCTTAAACGGCAAAGCTGTCCAAGGAAGCTACCAAATGAAAGAAGCAGACTTTGTAGAAACAACAACACCAAACAAAGAGATAACTTACAAAGAAGCAACAATCATTGTAGCAGCAAAACAAACACAAGGATACAACTAAAATTGAATGGGGTTTCCCCATTTCTTTTTTTATTAATATGAATCAAACATTTATATCAAGTATTGTGCATGAAGCGCCTTTTGTTATAGCTAATGGACAGTTATACCAAATTAGCGATTTAGTAGAAGGAAAAGATTTTATTAGATCTGGAAATATCAATCTAGGATTAATTCCTTCAGCAAATCTTGCTGAAATAGAACTCTTTGAGTTAAATTCTAGAAGCAAAGAAATATTTAATTACAAAAAAAGATATATTGAAGAAGAATTAGATAAAGAATTCATATCCAAATCAGATATAAAAAGCAAAGAAAATGTGACAACTGCACTAAACTTTATTCTTAATGAATTTTTACCATTAATGATAGATACTTCTTATGAAGTGGGCGACCTTTTAGGAGTTGATCTTAAAGGCAACAAAACAGGCAAACAAATTATTGATAATATAGTTAAAAATGAAACACAAATAGGACAGGGAAAAGATTTAGAACAAGACGTTGCCAAAATGAGGAAAATAATTGAGGCAAAACAAGCAAAAGGACCAACTCCTTTATTTCCTGCAGAAAAAAAAGAAGAAGAAAAAACAGTTCTAGGAAAAATAACAGATTTTTTAACCGGAAAAGAAAAAACAGAAAATCCCAATCATTCAGTTCTTGGCGAAATGATTCAAAATGTTTCTTTATATTTTTCTAAAGGACAAGTTTACAAATTACAACCTGCAAAAGAGACTGAAGGCGTAACATTTGTTATTAATGGAAAAAATTATTCTTTGCTTCACTTCTCTGATCTTGCATATTTTGAAAATCAATATTTAGAACAATTCAGAAGAGTGCTTCAAAATCAAGCTTTAACAGAATTTGATAAACAATTTCAAAAAGTGCTTGAAGGAATTGCAAATAAAAGAAATGGATTTGATGAGTTTATGAAAAAAAATCAGTTCAGTTATGGTAACTTAGGTTATGTGCGCTCAGAAGATTCATTTTATGTTTACTGGGAAGTCCCTAAATTTGCTATGCAAAACCCTGTAAAAACAAACATGTGCAATCCTTATTCTCCGGCTAAAGTTGCAGTGAGAGTTCAAGCAAGCAACGGAGCAATCTATCTTGGGGATCATGAGTATATTATAGATAAAATGATTCATCCAACTTTAAGAAATTGGGATAAACAATTTTGTGACATTTGTCATTTAGATAGAAAACGCAGAGGAACTTCTGCTAAAGACGCAATGGCAAATTTATCAGACGGTATTAATTCTTTCACCAATGGGTTAACACAAGAAAGTCTCAGAGCTCACGGAGATCTTAGTGAGGATGCTGCCTTTTTTGGAGTTTCTCTTAAAAAAGTTTTTGAAAAAACAGGATACTTATCTATAGAAGATGCGTTGGCTCAAGGTTATAGAATAACTAATGTTTGGGATGTTGATGCGTTTCAAAAAGAACTTGATAAATATAAAGAAAAATATCAAAATAAAAAGTTAGCAGGGGCGTTAGCTGAAGCTAAAGTGGGGGCGAAAGCATGAGCGAAGAAGATGATTTTTTAGCAATGTTTGAAGAAAAAGTACAAATTGCAGATAAACCAAGAAAAATACCTGAAACAATAAAGATGACTAAAGGAGTAATGGATAAAATAAATACACTTTGTAATGTTGTAGATGAATTAACTTATGTTTCATCAGAATGGCATGCTTTTCTTCTTGCAAACAGAGACGATCCAACAGCATTGATAAAAGATATTTACATCGCGGAAGGAGCAGAAGTAGGCCCAGGAGAAACAGTGCTTGAACCTGAAGTTCTTTCAAGAGTTTCTGAAAAAGACATCAAAGAATATAATAAAATTAACAAAAAAGATTATGTTATTGTAGGAGTAGTTCACAGTCATGGAAATACCAACGTTTTTCATTCAGGAACGGATGATAGAAATTTTGATAACATCATAAATGCATACAGTGGCGGAACAAAAGCGTACAGTAGAGAAAAAATAGATCTCATTGAAGGAGAATTAAAAAAAGAAGTAAAGGATGGAGAAATTATATTTTCAGGTTCAGCACTTGAAGATGCAATTATAAAATATGTTCTTCCTGCAAAAGGAGAGCTGCAAAAAATCCTGGAAACTCACAACATTAAAGGAACAGAAAAGATAAAGGATGTAAGCAAAGCATTAACAGCCATTCTAAGTGAAGTAAAATTAGAAACTGAACAAACAAAATCAACAGGTTTCGCGTACAGTATTGTTGTGAATAGTCACGGTGAAACACCTTACGCAGAAACAGGAATTAGAGAATTCAAAACTCTTACAGGTGAAGCGAGAATTAAAAAAATAAAAGGAGTAAAAGTAGAAACTGTAGCAGTCAAAGATGACATAACATTCAGTGAAGAAGAACTGCTTGAAGAGGCCGCAAATAAATTTGAGTTTTCAAAAGGTGCAAGATGGAAAGTAAGAAATCTTAAAAGATTTTATGACAATGCGAAAAAAAGGTTCCAATTCAAGCAATCAGATGATGACGAAGAAGAAAGCAGTCATCCATTCGCAGGACGTTCGCAATGGTTCGGCAATGATGATTATGATGATGGTTATGGTGAAGTAAGACCTTATGTGCATTCTACAGGACATTCAACTGGGCATGTAAGAAAACATTTTGGAAAGTCTTCACATACTACGCATTCAGGAAATACAAGCTACAAAGGACCTATAGGTTTTACTGCAAAGCCAGAACTTGTGAATAAAGTAAAAGACGACTCAGTAGAAATTGAAGAACTGGTAAGGTGGTTTGTGTATTCCTCATTATCCTATGTAAGCCACTATAGATTTAAAGACTACAAATATTCAACTTATCTTGCAAATGTTCTAGATCGTTTAGATAATGCGGGACTTGGATTGTCTACTGGAAAAAGCAAAAGTGCCGAGATAGGATTGAGTGAAGCTATTGCTATGGCAGGGCAATTTGTTGAAGATGAAGATAAAGTTCCAAAGCCAAAAATGAATTTATTATCTGGTGAAAGAATATCAAGGCTGATTAAGGAAAACTTGAAAGGTCCTTTCAAAGACAACCCTGAAGTTTATTTAATGATAGAATTTGTTGAAAATCAAAATATTATACAACAAAATTTAACACTGGAAAAATACATTCCAATAATACTAGGTGAATAATGAACGTAAACGAACAAGAAAGATATGACAGGCAAATACGTCTTTGGGGTAAAGGCGGCCAAGAAAAAATAAATAATGCACAAGTAGCAGTAATAGGTTCAGGACCTTTAGCTAGAGATCTTAGCATGAGCTTAACTGCTTTAGGAGTAGGCCAAATTAGACTTATAGGCAGCGGAAATTTGAATGATGAAAAATTTCTAGATATACCTGTAGAAGGAAATGCCGTAGATGAATATAAAAGAGTCTTGAACAAAATTAACCCTAATGTTAACGTAAATGTATTAACCTCAAGTTTGGAATCTAGATTAATGCAGTACTTTCTTCGAGATGTTAAAGCAATTGTTGAAACAACAAACAATCCTAGATCTAAAGCATTAACTCATGAATATGCAAAAAAAGCAAACATACCGGTCTTTTCTGCATCAAGCATGCAAGGATACGCGAAAGCAACTCCTTATTTCGGAGGAGATATAACTCTTGATCATTTAATGCCTAATTTTGAAGGCCACAAACAAGATGATTTAATTTCAGTGGGATTCGGAGGAGTTCTTGCTGAAGAAGTAAAAAAAGTAATTCTAGAAGAAGACATTCGATTGTCTAAACCAGTATATTATAAATTAGGCAGAGGAGAAAGATTTGCTTTCAAAAAATCAGAAGACAAAACTCCTGTTATTGACAATAAAATCTACAAAAAACTATCTGTAGGAGTAGTGGGCGCTGGAGCATTAGGATGTGTGGCAGCAATACTTTTATCAAAAATTGGTTTCGGCCAAGTAAATTATTACGATTATGATGTAATTCAAAGTCACAATTTAACAAGACAAATTCTTTATTATGATTGCGTAGATCTTTCAAAAGCAGATGCAATAGTAAAAAAACATTCAGCAATGAATCCTGCATGCAAAGTAAAAGGATTTGCTGAGAAATTTCAAATAAACGAAGGCGTTTATTCTATAGATAAATTCAATCCTAACGGATATGATTTATTGTTCGATCTTGTAGATAACAAGTACACTCGTGCAATGCTGGCTGCTTATGCAGTTACAAATAACATTCCTCTTGTTAGCGCTGCATCATCGCCTGATGCTTCCGAATGGGTTGTCTACCAACCTGGAAAAACACCCTGCTTAGATCATGTATTTCATGGTTATTACGAAAAGGGTTTAGAAGAAGAGATTATTAGAAGAAGAAGTTGTACTGAAGATCCAAATCCTGCAGTTATAATGACTAATCAAATTGCAGCCTCATTCGCAGTTCTTGAATCATTAACAATATTCCAACCTGAAGAATTTGGTGAACCATTCAAAGGTGCTTTCAAGTATTCAACAATTAAAGATTCAAGATTATCAACAAGAGGCATCAATGAAGTTTGTGATTGTCATATTACAAAAAATGTTCCAAACATGGAGATAAAATCATGAGTCAAGAAGATGATTTTTTAGAAATGCTTGCTCGATTAGATGAAGAAGCGGAAGCGCAAAAAAAAGAAGTAATTACTGTTGAAACTCCTATTTTTGATTCTGTGAAGCACATCGCAGCACTTCTTGAAAGAAAAAATAAAGAAGTTGCAAAAAAAAATGAAGATTATTTGGAAGGATTAAAACAAAATTATTTATTAGGCCCGATAGAAACTTCTTTTTTGATAGAATTATTAATGAAAGAAACTGAAAAAGTTAATTTGCAGATTGATAAAAAAAGCAAAGACTTCAAAAATGTTGTTCTTAGCGCTTCAAAAAGATTAGGCCAAGAAATTGGAAGAATTTCTGAAGACATAAAAATTCCTGAAGAAACAATTAAACCAATTCAAGTTAAAGAAGAACCATTAGAATACTTAACTTTAACAGGGCAATTTCTTCCAATATCTCCTGAAGCTTTGCTAGTTGCAGATCAATTATATGATTCTCTTAAAAATTTCAGAACTGTTATTAAAGATACTAAGAGTGCTGAAGAACTTTCAAAACTTGTATTGATTCAAAGTTTAAGCGAACTAATAACTGATAAGATGATCAAAGAAAAATTATTCGCGCAATTAAAAGGAAACGAAACAAAGGATGAGGTGGCTCTTTACTCTTTAATTAGTGTTGCAAATCCTGCTTTTGTTGATAGAAAATTTTTTGACGTAGTTAAAAATTACAAACAAGTAATAAATTTAAGAAAAAAAGCCTCGGCAAATATAGCAGAAAATTTAAGACATGTAGTAAGAAATGACATCAATTACGCAGTCATGGCAAACGGAATAAATACAAGAATAATTGAAGAGCTTGGAAGAATTATTCAACCTTTTGAAAAAATAAAAGATGAAAAAA
>JACRAI010000003.1 GCA_016213425.1 archaeon
AGCATTGCATAGCAAAATCACCCATTTTCGGGTCTGGAGGTATGGATAAGTCAGGTTCTTCTCCAATTTCTAGTTTTAATAGCTTTTGCAGCTCTTTTTTAAACATGATATTAGTAAGGACTGACAACTATTATAAAACTTTCTGCATTAAACAGGTACATTATATCAAAATTAAACTTTTAGGGGGGAATACTATGTTAAAGCAAAAAGTTTGTTTAAAGTGCGGTAAAAAAGTTAGAAGTTTTAGTCCTATGAGAAAATGGTGCACTGAGTGCAGAAGACTTGTTGGTTTAGAACAAGCAAAGAAAAGAAAATACGGTCCCGCTCAATAAATTTATCTTGCAATTTCTCCGTGAAAGATATTATGTTTTGTACGTTTGACTTTAACTTTCACAGGTCCTGAAGTTTTGTCTGTAAATATAGATATTACTCTGTCATTTGCCACAGCGATTTTTTCTTTAGGAAGCCTGCCTTGGCCTATTATTTCTGCAGGAATTATTTGATCTTTCTTGAAAGGCTTGCTTAATGCTTTTGCTTCTTTGAAATTGTAATCTGACATTCCCACAAACACTTCTTCGCCATATTTTTGTTTCCATTCATTTATTTTTGCAAAGAAGTCTTCCCAAGACATTTCTTCAGCACAATTACGTCCGTGTCTGTATGGAAGAAATTTTTGTATTCCTATTTTCGGTGTGAACTTTTCATTTTTTAATGATTTAGTGAACTTAACAAGTTCTTCCATATCTGCATCGTTAAGTCCTGGAACCCATACCGGAGCAATAATTAATTTGCACTTGGTGCTTATGTATTCTGCCATTTTTTTTATTCTTTCAAAATTGTATACTGTGCCTGCCACTTCATCGGCTTTTTCTCTAGACATCGCGTTTAAGGATAGATTAAACCTGTTAAGTCCTGCGCTTATTAATTCATCAATAAATTTTTCATTAAGAAGCGTTCCGTTAGTGTCTATTGATATGTCTCCAACTTGTGGAATTGCACGCAACCCTTTAACAAGTCTAGGAAGATCAGCATATAAAGTTGGTTCTCCTTGCGAGGCTATGTGTGCTTCAATATTATTTTGTTTTTTTAAATCTATTAATTTTTTGAATTCTTCCACTAAATAGTCTGCTTCTACAACAAATTCTCTAACTCTTGCATCATCGTTTACGCTGCAATAAACACATCTTATATTGCATCCACTTATTGGACGAACTTCAATAACTGTTGTATCTCTGTCAAGAACTCCAAAAGCAATGTTTCCTATTAATGGAATTCTTGAATTCCTATGAATGTACATAGTTGGTTTTTTTGTTACTATGTTTGTTAAATTTTGGAATCCTCTTTCAAGTATTAGATTGAATTTTCTTTCTGCTTTAAATTCGCTGCAGTCAAAAGTTATTGAGTTTCCTTGAATTGAGAATTTGCCGATTTTTTCTAGTTCTGATTTATTTATAGAGAATTCATAAATTTTCATGAAGATAACTCTAACTTTATCTTGTGCTTCTGCAAATCTTAGTGTTTCAAAGGTTAAAACCGTCATAACTATAAGTAAAAAATGTAGTTTTATAAATGTTAGGTGCGGTTAAGACTGGTTCGGAGTTGGTGGTTTAAGGTTTGTAGCAAATCGGTTTGAAGTTTAATGTTTGAAGTTTGCAGTATAGATATAAATCGCCCTCGAACCGCTAACCGCAAACTGTGAACTTCAGACCAATAAATCAAATACACCACTCGTTTTCCGCGCGGGAGATTTAAGAGGAGTTTATCTATTTAAAATTTATTTCAATTTTGTATTTTTCAACAGAAGGATGTATCTTTAGAACAGTCTTAGGGTTTCTTAGATTAAACACGTCTGTTACTTCTTTAGGAAAAGTCAATCCCCAACTATGTCCTATTTTTATAGGCCTTTTAATGTACTCTTCTTTTAACTTTTCAGATTCAAGCTTTGCTATCGCTTTAAGAGCAAGATTTTCTGTAAAAATCTTTTCTTTGCATTTTGGGCATTGTAACGCTTCAAAGTTTAGCCCTTTGTAAACTACAAAAGTCTTTTTCATAGGAATTTTACAATCAATACATTTTTTGCTAATTTTATTCTCTTCCATATTCTATTATCACGGTTTTTATTAAAATATTTGTAAATAGCCTGTTTTCTCTTTCTTGGCAAATAACATAAAAGGATAAATTATCATTAAAATAAAAGTAATATGTGAAGTGATTTCTTGACAAGTGTTTCCTATTTGATTTTTTACCATTTTTTATTGTTTGAAATGCTCTGTTTTTGGTTTCTAAATAATCGAGGCCTAATTGTGCACCGCGTTCGATCATTCTGAAAAATGCATGCATTTCTACATCTATTACTCTGTCTTTAGTCATTTAGTTTTACCTATATATAAAACTTATTGTTAAACATGAAATATAACTTAAACATCTTTTAATTACAAGATGCTTTATTTATATAGCCTACGCGTCCATGTCCAGTGTCCAGTGACTTTTAGTAATTCATCAGTTATCTGAATTTTGACAAGATCTGCTTTCCTATTTTTGCAATGTACTCTGCATCTTTTTTCTTCCATTCTCTTAATATTAATCTTTTTGATTCTAATCTCATCCCCATTATCTTGGTTATATGTTATATAAAATACTTTGGTTTGTAAATTTTTGATAAAATAAACTCAAGTTCTCACTTCATTCGGGTGCGCTGAACTAAATCCGCGTATATATTTTATTTGTGCCCATACAGTTTATTCTTTCTTTTTTTTGTGCACGTAATAAAGGAACGTGGGCGGATTTTTCTAACAGAACAAATCTAGGTTTTAACTGAAACTGGGAAAAGTTAATTCATCATTTTTAAAAATGAGCAGGTTACTGTATAGTTTATGCGTGATCAATGGAAGTTATGGAAAGAAGAGATATTTAATTATTTAAGCGAAGAATTAAGTTCTGGATTTCCTTGGCAGTATTTGGATGAGTTTTTAGAGAAAGCAGATAGATCAAATAACTTGTTAAGATTTGATCACGAAACAGTTATTTTAAATGATCTTGTTCTTCCAAATGCTTCAATTATTAAAGCTCCTTCAAGAATTGAAGGGTTGGGTTATATTGGTGAGAATTCTGTTGTTGGTCCTTATGCTTATTTAAGAGGTGGATTTTTGTTGGGAGATAATGTTAGAATAGGAACCACAGAATTAAAACATTCTATTATTTTATCTCACTCTAATGCTGCTCATTTTAGTTTTATTGGAGATAGTGTGGTGGGAAGGCATTGTAATTTTGGTGCAGGAACAAAAACTGGAAATTTAAGGTTGGATGAAAAATTGATTAATATTTGGATTGAAGGACAGAAATATGAAACTAGGACTAAAAAGTTAGGCGTAATAATGGAAGATAATGTTAAAACTGGGTGTAATGTTGTGATTAATCCTGGAAGTTATATCATTGAGGGAACAAGAATTCTGCCGAATAATACTTGGCCTGAAAGATATAAATAAATTGGAAATATTGACGTTTCCTCGAGCTATCTTAAGAAGGAATTCAGTTATATGAGAAACAAAATGGATAGAATAGAAGACAGAACTAGAAAAATCGATTTTTTAGAGCAAGAAGCAGTTAAAATGAAAGAAGATTTCTCAGTGATAAAAACAGATATAGGATTAATAAAATCTAAGCTTTCTTGAATAATTTATTTTCTGAATTCTTAATAGCATCTAGTGTAGGTTTTGAGAAGTCTGGAGGATCGCTCCACCCTAATATTCCTCCTTGAGCTAAGTATTTTGAGAAATATCTGAAATGGTCTGAAGCTATTTCATATTTTCCTATTTTAATACTCGAATAATCTTTTTGTATTTTTATGTTCAAAACTATTGTGTCATCTTCTAGGTTTACTTCTTCTTTTTGTATTGTCTTTTTTTATCTTCTTTTTCGGGATGTTTTTTTGCGTAGAATGCTCTTCTTACTCTTACTTCCCCTTTCTCTTTCTTGACCATTTTTTTCCCCCTTAGCTTTTTCTTCTTTTTCTTCTCTTGCCTTGGATTTTTTTATTGTATTTTCACAATCAGAGCAGTACCAAGTGGTCTGGCCTTTAGGCTGAACCATTCTTTTCCTGCATAGCTTGCAGAATGATACTATATTATACATTATTGGTGGCATGGACGGATAAAATGGTTTGCTTATTTAAAGCTTATCATTAATTTTGTTCCGTGTTTGAGATTTTAGATCTAATATGTTTAAACATTAACAGCAGCAGCATTTTATTATTGGAGATTCGCCTCCTTTCAGTCGGATTTGACTCTCAGCCACTTCAACAACAAATGTATACATTACTTTAGGTTGAAGCGTCTTCAAAAAGAACATCAAATGCTCTTTGAGGACTCGCCTGCCTAAAGTAAAAAATATAATTTGCAGGCGAGTTCGAAAGTATAGTCCGACCGAATGGGAGGTAAAACTGCTAAAGAAAAAGTGTTTTATCAAAAGTATTGAAAAAAAGAAATTAAATAAAGAAATAATTTATTAAAAAAAATAATAAATAAAGAAAAAGTTTACTTTTTCTTCTTGGCTTTGCCTTTCTTTTTCTTGTCTAACTCTAGTTTGTCAATTAATTCTTTGTATCTGTTTCTTATTGTTACTTCTGTTACTCCTGCTACATCTGCAACTTCTCTTTGTGTTCTTTTTTCACCGTTCATTAACGCTGCAACATATAGTGCTGCTGCTGCAATACCTGTAGGTCCTCTACCTGAAGTTAATTCTTCGTGTTGTGCTTGTTCAAGGATTTCTACAGCTTTTGTTTGTGTGTTTGGCGATAAAGCTAGAGCTGTTGCGAATCTTGCAATGTAATCTGCAGGATTGCTTGGTAAGATTGAAATACCTAATTCTCTAGTTACAAATCTGTATGTTCTTCCTATTTCTTTCTTTTCAATGTTGCTTACTTCTGAAAGTTCATCTAAAGTTCTAGGAACTTCGTGTCTTCTGCAAGCTGCGTATAAAGCTCCTGCAACAACGCTTTCCATTGATCTTCCTCTTACTAGTCCTCTTTGGACTGCTTGAGTGTAGATCATTGCTGCTTCTTCTTCAACGCTTTTTGGAAGTTTTAAGAATGAACTTACTCTTTTTAGTTCAGCTAAAGCTAATTTTAAGTTTCTTTCAATAGCTGTGCTGATTCTGTACTGCCATTTTCTTAGCTTGTAGAATCTGTTTCTTTCTTTAGTGTCTAAGTTTGCTAAGTCTGATTTTTGTCCTACTTCAGTACCTAAACCTTGATCGAATTGAGTATAAGTCATTGGAGCGCCAGTTCTTCTTTTGCTAGCTTCCCCGCTGTCTGATTCAAACTCTCTGTGATCTTGACCGAACTCGATCATTTTGTCTTCAACAACTAGACCGCATTCTCTGCAAATTATCTCTCCTTTTTCACGGTCTATGAACAAGTCAGTAGCACCGCATTCTGAACATTTTTTTGTATAATACATTTTTGACCACCCTCGCTAATCCCCCATGAATAAAAAAGGGCACTTGTTGACTACAATATATAGTCTCCAAAACAATTACATTTTTAAATAAATGGTGTAACTTATATATAAAGCTTTCGGTTTATATAGAGAAAAAGAATTATTTTAAATATTAAAAAATACACAAATATTTTTCAATATTGAAAACAAAACTACTCTTAAAACTAACAAAAACATAACAAAAAACCATTCATTTTAAAAAATTTTCTTTTTTTATTTATTATAAATTATTCTTAGCACTTCTTTTTTTCCAATTTCACAGTAATCAAGCATTTCCGTTATTTTTCTTGAACTTTTTGGCCATTTTTTTATGTAAACTTGTTTTAAATTTCTTTTTCCAGCAACTAATTCGGCAATTTTACTTCCTAAACCTCCAAAATAATTATCTTCAAGAGTTATTATTGTTGTATTTTCAGATTCTCTAAGAATAGTTTCTCCATCTAAAGGGTTTAATGAATAAACATCAATTACTTTGATATCTAAATTTTTTACTTCTCTTGCAATTTCTAGAGCTACGTGAACCATGTAACCGTGAGCAATGATAGTTAAATCATCTCCTTGGGTTAAAACTTTGCTTCCTCCAATTTTGAATTGCTCTCCCGGTTTGTATACTGCAGGCATGTCTGGTCTGTAATTTCTTTGATATGTCGGTCCATTATGTTTAGCACATTCTTGAGTTAAATAATAAGCGCTTACCGCGTCAGAGGGACTTAAAACAACTAAGTCTGGCATTGCTAAAGCGTAGGCTACGTCTGCTAGAGCCATTTGTGAAGGTCCGTCACTGTGCGGTCCTAATCCGGTGTGACTGCCTACAACGTGTAAAGGGATTCTTGATTGCATGCTAATATTCCATTGTGTAAAACAAGTTTCTAAAAATCTTGCAAATGTGTTTACAAAGACTATTTTTCCTTGAGATGCCAAACCAGACGCTACGCCCATCATGTTTTGTTCAGCAATTGCGCATTCTACATATCTTTCCGGATATTTTTCTTTGAATAATTCAGTCATTGTTGAATTGCTTACTTCTGCATCAAAAACTATTACATTTTTGTCTTTACCTAATTCTTTTAGTGCATAAGCGTATCCTTTTCTTGCAGACATTTCTGAAGGAAAATTTGGTTCTGGTAAGTTTAATTTAAGTTTTGGGTATTCATCAAGCTTAATTTTTGGATTGTAGTTGGGAATTTGTAAATCCGTTTTAGGTATTTCTTTCAGTGCTTTCTCTGCATCTTCTTTGCTTAATACTTTTCCGTGCCAGTTGCCTTCTTGTAATTTTTTTATTCCCCAGCCTTTAATTGTGTGTGCTAGAATTGCTGTTGGTTTTTTGTAGTCTTTGCTTAAAACTTTTACAATTTCCTTAGGATTGTGTCCTTTTATTTCTATAACATTCCAGTCTTTTGCAAGTAATTCTTTTTTGTAATTGTGTTTTATTAAATCTTTTGTTTTGGAGCTTTGTCCCCACTCGTTTAAATTCAAGAATAGAGTTATAGGTAATTTGTAAGTATTAATGAATCTTAATGCTTCATCGATTTGTCCTTCTCTGAATTCTGAGTCTCCACAAATTACGAAGTGGTTTCTTTGAAGTTTATCAAAACGATCGGCTAATGCTACTCCTGCCATTATTGATAATCCTTGTCCTAAAGCTCCTGTTGCTGAAGGAAATGGAAGTTTTACTATTTTTCCATTAGGCAGGTGTGATTGAGGTACAGGATGTCCTTCTATTGGAGAATTAAGATCTCTTAATGTTTCAACTATTTCGGGAGTTAGTTTTTTAGGAATTCCATTTTCTGAATAATTCATTCCTTCAACTGCCCAAGCAGAATAAAGTACTGGGACTGCGTGTCCTTCACTAAGAATTAAAGCGTCATTTGTTTTTCTGTCAAAAGGATTACTTGCATTAAATTTTTTTAATGTTAAAATTCCCGCAATAATATGAGCCAAAGATAAAGCGCTGCTAGGATGGTCTGCTCCTGCAGCTGTTGAGCTTTTTATTATTAATTCTGCATATTTGTATGCCTTTTTTTCTATTAATTCCTCTTTTTTCATTTTTTAATCACATTTCTTTTTAGAGTTTAAATAATTAACGAAAGAATTAATATATTTCAAAGAAAAAAAAATTGAATATTCTGCCACTATTGAGAAAAAAAAACGACTTTATTATCTGTTTACTCCCTACGGTCGGATTAGACTTTCGAACTTGCAGCAATTAACTTTTTCATTTTACGCGGTCAAGTCCTCACAATCAATCTTGAAGCTGCTTCAGCGTAAAATAAAATATCTTTCCTGCTGAAGCAGCTGAAAGTAAAATCGAGCGTAGCGAGTGAAACAGAAAAGAGATTGAACTGAATAAAATTATTTTTGAAAAAGCAGTTCTTTAGAATTAACTTTGTTAGTATACAACAAGTTTTAAAAAAGTTATTGAATAAACTAATAGAATGTCAAAAATTTTGAAAGGCCCTATAAGTATCGAACAAGTTGCTAATTTTATAGATTCAATAACAAAAACATTTTATCATCAAATAGGACACGGCACAAGAATAAGTACTAACATTGGTTTTTGGTCATCAGATCAAATAATTTATCCTAACCCAGATATTGATCCTGGACTTAATGGTTTGTATGAACAAATTCATAGAATGAATTTATCTGAAAAACTTAAAACTGTTGCTTCACAATTCGCAGTGGCAGTTAATGTTTACGGGTATAACAGTGAAGGCAGCAAATGGTTCGGACCAGATGATATGACTTTAGAAATAAAAACAAGAATTTTTGATAAAACACTGCTTGAAGATTTATGTAAAGGCCAAATATTTCCTGCAATAGAAAAAGAATTTATTATCACCAGCTGGAATTATACTGTTGATGGAACACATAAAAATATAGAGATTCCTAATATAGAAATCCCTCAACAAACAACCAGTGAATCAAAACAAATGACTGAAATTCATACTAATTTCATTCATTATAGAGATCAAAGAATTACTGAAGCACAACAAAGAATAAATCCTCACAGAGCTCAGAAAAGTTTTGATTTTCTTATTTGATGAGCAATAACTTTATAATCATTCGAGTTGTTAAATCACTATGATTATTCCAATAATAGTTTTAACGTTTGTTTTTGTACTTATTGCTTTAAGACAAATAGGAAACATAAAATTTGGAATATGGCAAATCATGTTTTTTGGCGCATTTTCTGTTTTAATAACTGGACAAATAAGTCTAGCAAGTGCATTAAAGGCAA
>JACRAI010000023.1 GCA_016213425.1 archaeon
TATTCAGCAACACTTTTCCCTTCAACACCCCAATAATTACTAAGTCCGCTCCAGTCACTTCTCCATTCGTGACCTCTTGTGTTTTCAAACTTCACAAAAACATTCCTTCCAGCTAAACCTATGATTTTACCTTCAGAACCTGATGGAAAAGAATTCTCTCTTTCTTTGAAATAACTCTCATTCCATCTTTTATCTGAGTTATCAAGATAGATATGTTTAACTTCGGCACCCATTGACAATTTTCCTTCTGAATTGAGAAATTTTGCATCTCGAAGATATTCTTCTGCAGAACGAGTCAATTCTTCTATAGGAACCAAATCATTCAATACAAATTCATTTTTGAAATATTTTCCTAATAATTTATTTGTGTTTTCAATAGTATCTATCACTTTATCAAAATACCTATTTTCTTTGAATTTATTTAACAAACCACTACAACTAGCAAATACTAATTCTCTTAAAACTTCTTTCCTGTGATTTGTTTCTGGATACAAATGTAAATACCAATCAGATAAATTTACCTTGTCGTTGCCTTGGACTGTTTGAATTCTATCATACAATCCTTCTTCAGTCCAGTCATAAATTTTTGATTCTAACTCTTGAAGTTTTTCTCGATCAAATATTTTTTCTTGACCAAACTGGTTTAATGCCTTGCGAGCAAGATCTAGATCTTTTTCTTCAAGAGCAGATTCAAGATCAGAAATTACTTTTTGCTGTTTTTCTTCAAGTTCTGCAGCTTTTATACCTCTTTCAATAGTGAGCTTTAATTCTACTGTATCTTTTGTTTTCAAAGATTTTTCAGTTTCATACGCACTCAAAAGTTTTGAAGCTGCCTCATAATCTTGGTTTTCAATAAAACTTAATACATGCTTCCTATTTCTTGATTTAGTAAAAAACATAATGAGAATTATCAGTCAAATATTTATAAAAGTGATCGGTAAGATTAATAAAGAAAAAAGAAGATTAACTTATACTTAAGTTAAACAAAGCTTTTTCTATATTTCTACGCGCCTGACCCTCGTATTTATTTTTAAAATATTCTGTGTTATAGATGAAAGGCTTGTTGAGAAATGATTGAAGTACTCCTGCGCGTGCAGATTTGTACAGGTCTTCTGGAACCCAATAATACTCTTGACGAATTCCTCCATCGTAAAGCCAGAAAATTTGTTCAGGTTTTCCCAAAATTGATAAATCTGTATCCGCAATTAATTTTTGTTCAAGAGTTATAGGTGCTCTGTCATGCTTCGTAACCATAACTTCATCATGTGATTCTTGAGCGAACTCGTCAGATAATTCGAGTTCTTTAGCCATTTGATAAGAATACAACGCGCTTTTTTCTTCATTATCTTTAACAAGAACAGGATTGCCATTTTTATCTAAATGACCGGTATAATATATTAAATCATGATTCCCCCAACTAAACTTAACACGCAAAATTTTAGGAGGCTCCATTACTTCTTTAAATTCTGCAATTTTTAATTTTTTTATTTCATTAAACTCATCCCATCCTTGAACTATGTGTTGCAAGTTATGGTATGCTCTAGCAGAGTCTACATATTGCTTTATCATGAACTTCCAGTAAGGAGTTGGATCTTTATCAGACAACTTCTTCATCAATTCAAAGAATTCTTTCATTTCACCCTCAAATAACCTATCACGTCATCAACTACAAGTTCTATATTATTTAAATTATCCGAATTATTTAATTCGAAAAGCATTCCATTGTTATCTTCTTTTATTTTTTGATACAACTTTTGTTTTTTCTCTTCATCAGTGTACTGGCGATCAAGCACTTGCTTTATTCTTTCATCACTCCATCCTCTTTCTTTAAGTCTTCTTTGTCTGCTTTGTTCATCAGCGCTGACTAATACTATGTTATGATTTAATAGGTGAGTCCAGTTTTTTTCTATCATTATTGCTCCTTCAACAAGGATCAATCCTTTTTTTCCGTAAATTTCTTTTTTGAAACCTCTAATGATTGGTTCTCTCATTAATTCATCTAATTGGGTCCATTTTTGTTCATCATTGAAAACTATATCTCCTAATTCCTTTCTATTAATGAATCCATCAGTGGATTTTACCTGATCCCCAAATAATTGAACTATTTGTTCTCTTATTTTAACGTATAATGGTTCTGTCCATTCACCTAATATTTTGTGGCCTATTTTATCTAAATCTACTGAGTGAACTTCCAAGTTTTTTTGTTTGCTTAATTCTTCAAATCTTTTTGAAATATAAGATTTTCCTGAACCAGCTCCACCTGCAAGTCCTATTAAGTATTGTCCTGATATTTTTTCTTCTAATTTTTGTTTTACAGTTAATGGAACATATTTTGTTAAATCTCCATATTCCTTCTGTATTGCTTTTGCTGCGCTTGAACTTACATGTCTTTGTTCTGGTTTCGCAATTAAAAGGAATGTTTCGATTGATCTTTGACTGTGGCCTATTTCGTGAAGTGCTGTTTCATAATCAAAATCCTTATTATCTCTGACACCTTTAACAATTACGTCAACATTATTTTCGTAAGCATAATCAACTAGTAAACCTTCAAAAGAAACTACTTTAACATTTGGGACGTGTGCTAATACTTTTTTCGCTAAATCTGTTCTTTCATCTAAATCAAGCAAGTATTTCTTCTCTGGATTGACTCCTATACCAACAATCATTTCATCAAACAATTTAGCAGCTCTTTCTATTAAATCAATATGGCCATAAGTTATTGGGTCTGCCGAGAATGCACACATTGATCTAGTCATTTTTTACCTCTTCAGAATTGTTCAAGTAAACTCCTAGTGCTAGAGAAAATTCTCCTTTTTCAGGAAAATGCGCGGTTCTTCCTATCATGTGAGTATATTTTGTTAATTCTTCTCTTAGTTTTAAACTTGATGAAACAAGAGATCCAACGTAGACTATATTTTGTGATGTTTTTGGAAATTTATCAATCATTTCCCTAATTAATACCTCCCTAGTCACAGTTATTGCTATTGTGCTTAGCAGTGTTGCGTAAAGATCTTCTTTTTTGGAGTCAACTTTTGCTTTTCCAAAGTTTGCTATTACCAACTCTCCTTGAAGTGTTCCTTCTTTTTCTGGAAGCTTGTCTTTAATTAATAATTCAAATATTTCTTCTAAAGTTTGGTCAGCAGTTGAAGCAAAGTTTAATTTATCTGTTTTCCATACTATTTTTGTAAGCGTGCTGCCAAAATCAATTCCTGCGATCATTTCACTCACCTAATTAAAGCACAATATACTAGATATATAAAATAATCCATCGAAAAATATATAAAAAAGGTAAAATTTATAAATAAAATACTCTTTTTTAATAAAATGGACTTGATTGATAGGAAAATACTGTGCGAATTGGATTTGAATTGCAGGACTCCTTTGTCACAGCTAGCCAAGAAACTTAAGGTTGGGAGAAATGTTGTTGATTACAGAATTAAACATTTAGAAAAAGAAAAAATAATAGAAAAATACATTTGTTCTTTAAATCTGGGTTTGCTAGGTTTCAAGACTTACAAAATTCATTTTAAGGTTAGAAATATTAAAGAAGAAAAAGAATTTGTTAAATATGTATTAGAACATAATTTAGTTGTTAACTGTGTTAAAGAAGAAGGAGCTTTCGATTATTCTGTTTCAATTGCAGTGAAAAACATAAAAGAACTGGATGAATTCTTGATGACTGTCAAGAATGATTTCAGAGATTTAATTAAAGATTATGCAGTCAGCATAATTGTTTACTCCAAAATATTCAAATTAAACAAATTATTGTTGGAAGAAAAAAAAGAGATTCCCAAAATCGAAAAGTATTCGGGAGAGGAAACCGAAATCAAAACAGATGAAACAGATAAAAAAATTTTAAGAGTTCTATCCCAGGAAGCCAATTTACAGATTATTGATTTGGCAAGGAGAACAAAGCTAAGTGTTGATGTTGTTAAGTACAGGTTGAAAAATTTAAGCAATTTGATAAATTCTTTCAGGATTTTAATAAATTTCAATAAATTAGGATATCACACTTATGTAATAATGTTAAGAATAAGAAAAGCAACTAAACAAGATGAAGAAAAAATGGTTTCCTGGTGTGCGATTAATAAATCGGTCTTGTACTGCTCCAAAAGAATTGGCTATTATGATTTTACTATAAATATAGCAATAAAAAACATAGAAGAACTAAACAAATTCATTTCAAGATTAAAAGAAGAATTCAGCGAAGTAATCGATTCATATGAAACAACACTCAACGGAGATGTTTTAAAGCTGAATTATGTGCCATTTTAACTGGTTTGTAGTTCTGGTTTTGAGGTTTGTAGTTAAAAAGAAGAAATATCTGCTAAAAATTCAAAGAAAAACGAATCAACCTTTGTGTATCTTAATTTCATCTTCGGATACTATTGTTACACTGTTTTCTAATTTGCCTTTTATTTTTGACTTGAGAAGTTTAATCAGAGTCACACTTACCATTTTTGGTAATTGCAGTCTAAAACGCAGAAGAATGATTCCTTTATGCTTAACTTTTTGATTCAAAACATTCGCAAAATCTTTGTCATGAGTGATAATTATTCTTTTTTCTTTATTTGCTAATTCTAGAACTTCTTTGTCACTCGCACCATGAAAGTTTTCTGCTTTTATATCTTTAACATCAAAACCCTCTTCAAGAAGAGATTTATACACCGAAGTGGCTATGTTTTCGTCAGTTAAGAACTTCATTTTCAAGCTATTTTAGCAGTTGGATAAACTTCTTCATGCTGCAAAGCACCAGTAGCATATTTTAGTGATGCAAGCACATCTTCTCTGGATAAATGAGGGTACTCCTGAATTAATTCATCAATACTCATACCTGAAGAAAGTAATTCCAAAATAAACTCTACAGACATTCTTGTCCCTTTAATAACTGGTTTTCCCGCCAAAATCTCAGGGTCAATAACTATTCTTCCATTCATGTATCATAATAAAACAAATCAATATTTAAATTTAACTGCGTTGCTAGATATTTTTTCTATTACTCTGTGCGTCTCCGACGCACCCTAACCAAACGGGCGTTGCAGTCGCCAAGACTGTAGCTGCCATGCGCAGACGACCTACTGCTGCAGTAGACGTTGACGAACCCGCCGAGGCACCAAGCCCCCAGAGAAGGTTTCCTTAGAGGTTCAACAAGATAAACTGCCATTCCTTCACTTATCTTATAATTATCTCTTAAGTATTTGAAAACTTTTTCAACATACGCACCTAACAAATTTTGATCTCTTCCAGCAAGTTCAAACCAAACAGGATTATTCTTAGCTTCATTCTCTGTTAACAGTATTCCCGTGTGTTCCTTTCTAACATTTTTACTAAAAATCACCCCTTCAAAACTATCATAAACACTTTCTTCCAAAAGCAAAACACCATCAACCAACTTAGTTCTAGAATTTATATTTCTTAAAAGCTCACAATCATGAACAACCTTAAAACTACCATCAGGATGACAAGCCAACCCAGTACCAGAATCAAGATAATCATTAATTAACAAAAAATCATTAAAACACAAACGCATAAGCAACAAATCACTAAAATCAGCAGGAAAACCCTCACCCAACAACACAGGCATCACACTAACAAAACTTTCCCCCTCAAAAATCTTATAACCAGAATAATCAACACCATCAAAAAGTAATTCTTTCTCTCTAACAAAACCCTGCTTTCCAACACCACCCAAATAATCATCCAAAACCATAATACCCACACAAAAAAACGCTCTTTAAAAAAACTATTGAAAACAATTATAAAACACAAAAATTATTATGTTAATAATTTCACGAATGAGTTTCATGCACTATATTTTCAGAAATTTCTCCTCTTAAATTTTGTCCAAACAATTCTTTTACTTGTTTAGGATGATTGCTTAATAGCCATGCTAGTTTTATAAATGCTGTTTCTGGAGTCATATCACAATAATTTCCCAACACTCCAATTTCTAAAAGTCTTCTTCCTGGAGTGTAAACGTTCATGTCAACTATCCCATAAATTGTTTGAGTGGTCATGACTACTGGCATGTTTTTGCTTAATTTTTTTATTACTTCAAAAATTTTCTCGTGCTCTTTTGTTAATTTATCAATTTCATTAATTGGTGCATGACCTAACCCTGTTCCTTCTATCACTAACCCGTCAAATTTCTCAAAAGCTTTGAATTCTTCAACAAACATATTAGTGTGTACTTTTAGCAGACCAACTTTTAGTTTTTCATCAAAAAGTTGCAGTGAAAATTTACCTTCTGTCTTCGATGGTCCTTTTAGCAGAGTTATTTGTTTCGAATCATAATTTATTTTCGCTATGGGTGTTGTATTTATTGCTTGAAATGCGTCTCTTCTTGACGAATGCATTTTTCTGCATTTTGTTCCTGGAAGAATAACACAATGGTTGTCATCGCTGTGTTCATGCATGCATAATGCAACCCCAGTATATTTTGTGTTGGCAATAAATGTCACTGCAGAAATCAAGTTTGATGCTGCATCGCTGCTTCCTCTATCACTGCTTCTTTGAGCACCAACCAACAAAACAGGGATAGGACAATTTTCTAGAGCGAAACTTAATGCTGCACCAGTGTAATGCATTGTATCTGTTCCATGAGTTATTATTACCCCTTTAACGCCTTTTTTTATTTCTTCATCTACTGCTTTAGCCATTATGTTATAATGAGAAAAGCGCATGTCATCTGATGACATGTTGCTTAGTAGTCTTGATGAAATGTTTGCCATATTTTGCAGTTCAGGAAACATTCTGAGCATTTCTTCAGGAGTGAACTTGTTGTAAACAGCTCCAGTTTCATAATCCACTTTGGAAGCAATTGTTCCACCAGTATGCAAGATAGAAATTGTTGGCAGGCCTTTCTTTTGTTCTGTTTTCAAAGGTTTTTCTTGAGGTTCTTTTCTTGCTTCTAAAACTTTTATTTTTGCTTGTTTTTTGTTAATGCTTATATTGTAGCCAGTGTCGAGTTTTAGAACTAAGAAATTTTCTTCTTCAGGCATTAAAACTCCTTCAAAAGTTCCTAAATTCGATTCTACTTTTACTCTGTCGCCCGGTTTCATTTAATCAAAAATCAACTTTAGGAGCTGTTTGAGCTCCTGCATCTGCTTTGAAAGATTCTTTAACATTAAAACCAAACAAGGATGCTACAATATTTGTAGGTAGTCTTCTTACCTTTACATTGTAAAGTTGCACCGCACCGTTATAATCTTGTCTTGCAACTGCAACTCTATTTTCCGTACCTTCTAATTGAGCTTGCAAGTTCAAGAAGTTCTCACTTGCTTTTAATTGAGGATAATTTTCAGCAACTAACAGTAATCTTCCTATTGCTCCATCAAGTTCTTGCGCAGTGTTTACTGAAGGGTTTGAAGACCATTGACTTCTTAACTCTGTAATTTTAGTGAATAAATCTGCTTCATGAGTTGCATAACCTTTAACTGTTTCAACTATATTAGGTATTAAATCAAATCTTCTTTGGTATTGTGCTTGAACATTGCCCCATGCTTTGTTCACATTTTCATCCGTGCTAACTAAACTGTTGTAGCTTCCGGCAAACCATATTAGTAACAATAAAACTAATACTCCTAAACCAATCAATACTTTTTGTGTTGTGTTTAATGTCATTATCTCACCTTCGCATCACCATATTTGTTTTCGATTTAAAAAGATTACTGATAAAGTTTGGAGTTCTGAGCACGTACCACGAACTGCAAACCATGAACCACAAACTACTCAAGGAATCTTCCTCCGCTACCACCGCCACTGAAACCACCGCCACCACCGAAACTGAAACCACCGCTACCGCCAGAACTACCATATCCTCCTAAACCACCACTACCCATACCATATTTGCCAGATCCGTAATACCCATTTGTTCTTAACAAAAAAAATAGCGAGAAGAAAAGCATAACAAAAAGAGCAGATATGAAAATATCTATAGCTATAAACCAGGCAATAATCATTACAAATAACTCAGCTCCAAAAAATGTTGTGTACTTTTTTGCTTTTTTCTTTATCTTAGTACAGTATTGTGCAAACTTCATAAAAAAGATTGCGGCTCCAAAAAGAAAAAGCGGTGTAAAATCTCGGAAATTATTAGATTTATATTCTTCAAGAACTGAAGGATCGTTTTTTAGTAATTTTTGGATTTTTATCAATGCAAGGTAAATTCCTTCACCATAATCTTCTGCTTTGAAATGAGGAACCATTACTTTTCTTCCTAAATTTGAGGATACAACATCGGGAATTGATCCCTCTAAACCTGAACCAACCTCTATACGCCACTCTCTTTCCTCTAAAGCAACAAGAATCACTAAACCATTTTTTTGCTTGCCAACACCCCATTCACGACCTATATTTAATGCAACTTCTTCAACGGGACGTCCTTCAAGTGAAGGCAAAGTTACTACTGCAATTTCTACAGTTAATTCTTTTTCGATTTGAGAAATCAAATCATTAATCTTTATTTTATCTTGATTTGTAAGTACCCCTGCAAAATCATTAACCCATCCTTGAGGTTTAGGTATTTCTAGAGCTAGCGCTGGAGTGATGAACAATAAAAGCGATAAAAACACCAGAGCTTTTTTCATATTTTTGAAAAAAGAAAAGAATTATTTAAATGTTTGCAGTAATTCTAACCTCAAACTCCAAACCAGTTATTCGCCCCAACGCTCATCAGGCAAATTGTTTGCTTCAATGTATCTAACTTTATCAGTTACTAGTCTTGCTTTGAATTCTTCTCTCAATCTACCAAACAGTCGAAAATCCTCTTGAGATAATTGAGATCTGTTGGCTTGAAAATTTAGCTCAAATAATCCATATTCTTCATTTACTAAATCGAGTTTTCTCTGATAATCCTCACTAGTTATATTATAATTATTTTCCAAAGAATCGAGCACATTATCTAAATTTTTAGCATAACTCATCAATTTGGTAAAATAATTTTTGTCAGATCTTTTAGACAGAGAATGAGTTGTGTAATTTGGTGCAACACAACCTTGAAAAAGAAGGCCTGCAAGTATTGTTCCTATTATTTTTCTCATGATTAGTTTAAACTAACAGATATTTAAAATACTTTCCTTTTATTTCATAAATGATTTAAAGAGATAAAATAAGAAAAAAGTATGGATTGTGTAATTCTTGCAGGAGGTAAGGGTAGCAGGATGGAAGATCCGCTGCCTAAAGCAATGATTGAAGCAGGAGGCAAAGCAATAATCATGCACCAATTAGAATACTTAGTTAATAAAGCAGATGATATAGTTATTTCATTAGGATATAAGTCTGAAGAAGTTATTAAGTATGTTGAAGAAAATTTCAAGAGCAGCTCAATAAAATACGTAGTAGAAACAGAACCTTTAGGCACAGCCGGTGGGCTGAAATTGGCGTTGCAAAAAACAAAATCTGACCTTGTTCTAGTTTTGAATTGTGATGATATAGCAGATATTGACTTAAAAAAATTAGAAGAATATAATGATAACACCATTTGTGTTGCTCATCCCAGATTGCCTTTTGGTTTAGTGAACAGTTATTGCGGGTACGCTGAATTTTTAGAGAAACCTTTACTTAATTGCTGGACTAGCTGCGGATGGTACCTGCTGAAAAGAGAGGCTATTAATGAGTTGCCAGATAAAGGAAGTATTGAATATGATATTTTTCAAACAAGAAAAATAAAAATGAGAGTTTATGAACATGAAGGATTCTGGAGTGCTTTAAATACAAAGAAAGATATTGAAGAATTTGAAAAAAATTTAAATAATAGAACAAAAAAAGATCAGTTATGAAAAGATTATTGGTGATATTACTTTTGTTATTTCTTGCTTGCCAGCCAAGCTTCGAATCCGAAGGAGATATAATGGATTTGAAAGCAAAGTGTACAAGTTTAGGCGGAAATTATTGTGAAAGAAATCAACACTGCAAAGGAACTGCTTTAGACGAAAGCTGTTGTGCTGAAAAATGCGATTATTCTAGTATCATTTTTTCCCAAGCCATGGCCAGTGAAGCAAAAGATATTTGTGTTATACCTGGAAATACTTGTAGTGATGGACTGTGCAAAATTATTGCAGTTGTTGACGAAGAAGTAAAAAATACATTAAGTACAGAATTAAGCACTTGGAAGCAAGACATAAAAAATGATTTAAATATGCAAGTTGAATTTTTAAGTTTTCCAAGCAACACCCTGCCATACCAAATTAAATCGGCTATTGCAGAAAAATACAACGAAAAAGTTCAAGGAACAGTAATTATTGGAGATATTCCAACAATGTATTACGGAGGGGGATATTTGGGAGAAGTCTATCCCAGTGATTATTATTATGTTGATCTTTTAGGTTACTGCAGTGATGAGTATAAAAAAGTCCCTAAAGAAGAATACTCTGAAACATACACTCCTGCTTTTACTGAAGATAAAAATTATTTTTATCAAGGAGATTACCAAAAAGACTGCATGAAATCAAGTCAAGTTTACGTGAAGCCTTTCTGGACGGGAAGAATCAGTCCTGGAAGCGATAAGATTAACACTTTAAAAAAATATTTTGAAAGAAATCATGCTTACAGAATTGGACAATTAAAGTATGAAAAATTTCTTGCCTTCTACCCAATATTATTTACAGACCACAAAGAAGAAGATGTAAGCTTTGACTTGGATAGTTTGTACACAAAAGAAGAAAAAAATATCATTCCAATAATAAAAGATCCTGAAGTTGAAGAAGTTCAAGGAGTTGAACTTGAAAGATTAGGCACTTCAGCAAAAATGTATTTGAAAGAATTGAAGAAACCTTATGAATTTGTTTATTATGATGGCCACGGATGGCCTTTAAGTCACCAGCCCAATATTAATAATGAAGATATTGAGAAAACTATGCCTCAAGCAATGTTTTATGATATTAACTCTTGTTCTGTAGGAAGATTCACTGTTAAAGAAAACATTGCAGGCAAGTACTTGTACAGCGGCAATGGTTTAGTTGCTTTCGCTGCAACAACACCAGTGTTAGGAGGACCTCCTCAAATTACTGAAAGATATGCAAGTGCTCTCAAAAATGGTTTGACTTTTGGCGAAATACAAAATTTATTCATACAAAACCAGCCCGCGCATATTTTAGGAGATCCAACACTTAGAATGAGAAATCCTGCCGGGAAAGCTCAAGCTTGCTTAGATAACTTAATTCTTGACTTTGGAAAATTAAAACAAGGAGAAACTGGAATGGTTAACTTAACAATTTATAATACAGGAAAAGATGTTTTGAAAATACAACAAACAATTAAAGAATTGCCAGGTAATTACCAGAGCAATTTTATTTTTAATTTTAATTGTGAAGGAGACATTCTTCCAGGAGAAAACATGAACTGCTTTTTCAGAGCAAACAGCGAAGAAAAAGGAATTCACGACGGAGTTATTTACTTAATAACAAACGATCCAAATAATAAATTAATAAAGATTTATTTCAAAGGAAAACAAGAGTGAATTTGGTTTAGAGTTTTTAGTTCGGGGTTTGCAGTCAAACCAAAAGCTCTCTAACTTGATTCCACGGCAAATTATTGTTGTGGAAGAAGTCAGAGTCTTCTGTGAACTGTTTGTACAATTTAGGATTTTTCAAGTTAAAGATTTTTATTCCTTCATTAATTCTTAAAGGAATATTTTTTCTTATTAATTCTTCAAGTTCTTCTTGAGAAAGTTTCCCTGTGTTATTTGTAAAAATGTTCAGTCCTACTTCTTCTTTACCTATTGTGTAATGAATTGAAACTCTTGCGAAATCTGCTAAATTGTTGCCCACTACTTGAACTGCAATGTTTCTCGCAATAAATGTTCCTGTGCTTGAAGGTTTAGTCGGATCTTCACCGCTGAATGAATCTTCTTGAACTCCATAAGATGCGAATGCATCTCTATATGGCTTCGCTTCTCGGCTTCCTTCATCAACTTCCCAGCCACCATCATGCCAGCCCCCTAAACCATTTATATCAATAATTGGTTTGCTTAAAACAGTTTGGTGCTTTCTTTCTAAATTTGCAAGATAAGAAACTAATATTTTGTTTACTTTTTCTCTTAATTCTTCAACAGATAAAGATGGTTCATGTTCTGCTGCAATTGTTATTTGGGTTAAAGAATCTAACTTGTGATTGTTGTATAAAACGTCAACGCTTACTTTTCCATCTGATCTTAAACCGTTTAATTCTTTGACGCCTGAAAATCTTGCGATTTCTTGCGGAACTACTCCATTATTATGCTGTATAGAGTCTAGAATATCTCTGATTGAAACTGCTAGAAATCTTTCCCAAGGCAAATGATTTGGTGTATTTCTGTATGCTACAGCTATTGGATTTCCTGAGTCGCCAGCGCTTTCATTTGAAGCTAAACTGTATGATTGAGGTTTGAAAGTGAATTCCACTTGCAATTCTTCTGGTTGAAGATTAGTTCTATGAACCCAATTATATCTGTCTAAAACTATTCTTGAAATTTTATCTTTAATACCTCCTTTAAGCAAAAAATCAGATATTTCTCCCGATACTCGAACGAACGGTTTTCCTTCACGATAAGTTCCTGAAACACGTAAATCAAAACGCGAGTTCAAATCCACACTTAACAAATAAGAACTTACTAAGTTTGCAATTCCTGAATCTAACTCATCTGGTTTTCCTCTTCTTCCTGCTTCAAACGAATGCGATATTTTTTCTGACATGTTAGTTACCTCCATATTAGTTTGGAGAACAAGACTTATTAAATAAAATAATTCATCGTGAAATTTGTAAATTAGACATAAATCTAAAATTAATAATTGTTTTCAAATAATTTTTGAATACAATCATCCGCTAAACTTGTAGGCCCATTCATAACTGACACTTCTACTAATTCGGCCAGGCTTTTAGCGATAGAGTTTTCTTTAAATTTGTCAAAAATAATCTCTTCATTAGAAAAATTCAACAGATCTCGCTGAAAAAGCTCCTGCAAGTCTTTTTTTAATATTTTTCCTTTATATAATTCTTCTACACTGCCGTCAACATTTTTGTCTAAAAACACGATCACGGAAATTTCTTCATCTTCAGGACAATCTAAGCTCAGCTTCGAAGCAATTTGGCAAATTAAAATATTATCTGAGTTTGAAAGAGTATTATCTGTATCAGACATATAATAAAAAGCACCATTCTCATTATACACCTCCCCAAGATGATCTGAAGACAACACTGCCCTTGGAGATTTCAACAAAAAATCTCTGAGATTCATTTTTGTTTCATCTATTTCCTTTTTACTTGAGAAGATAGAAGAGAACGCTTTATCTAAAATTTGATTTAGTTCTTCAGGAGATTTTTCGGCTTCATCAGAATTTTCTTCTGTTTCTCGGGTTGAAATCAAAATTTCGGACTCAGAGACCATGGCGGTTTGATTTTTATGTTTTGCATAACAAAATATCCCTAAAAACGTAGAACATATTACGCTTGCGAAAATGACTTTTTTTAACATCATCCGAAATATGCAGGTTTTTCTGCAGCCATTTGCCTTGCACTTGCTTTTGAGAATTGGCCTTTCAATTCTTCATATGCTTTTTCTATATCGGGAGTAACGCTTGCTCTTACTTTTTCTAGAGCTTTTTCAAAGTGAGCAGTGTTTACTTCTTTTGCAGCAATGTTTTCCCTTAGAGCTAGAATTGCGGCTTCACGGCAAACGCTTTCTATGTCTGCACCAACATAGCCTTCAGTTTTTTCTGCTAAAGAACTCAAATCAACATTATTTAAAGGCATTTTTTGAGTGTGAACCTTAAAGATTTCTTCTCTAGCGGGTTTATCTGGTGATATGGTGAGTATTATTCTGTCAAATCTTCCTGGTCTTAAAACTGCAGGGTCTAAAATATCAGGTCTGTTTGTTGCACCAATAATTACTATATCGTGCATTTCTTGCAATCCGTCTATTTCAGTTAATAATTGGTTAACAACTCTTTCTGTTACGTTAGAATCTGAACTCATTCCTCTTCTTGGAGCTAAACTATCTATTTCATCGAAGAAAATTATTGTTGGTGCAGTCTGACGCGCTTTTTTGAAAACTTCTCTAACTGCTTTTTCACTTTCACCAACCCATTTGCTTAATAATTCTGGACCTTTAATTGAAATAAAATTTGCTTCGCTTTCTGTTGCAACAGCTTTAGCCAGCAATGTTTTTCCAGTTCCAGGCGGGCCGTATAATAATATTCCTTTAGGTGGTTTGACACCTAAATTTTTGAAAGCTTGAGGATGTTTTAGAGGCCATTCAACTGCCTCTTTTAATTCTTGTTTAACTCCCTCTAGTCCTCCTATTCTTTCCCACTTAACGTTTGGTACTTCTACTAATACTTCTCTTAATGCTGATGGACGAACTGTTTTGAGGGCATCTTTAAAATCTTCTTTGGTGACTAATAATTTATCTAGTAATTCTTTTGTTACTGGTTCTTCATCTTCGAGTTTTAAGTCGGGAAATACTCTTCTTAAAACGATCATTGCTGATTCTTTAGCTAACGCTTGAAGATCTGCCCCTACAAAACCATGAGTTATTGCTGCTAGTTCTTCTAATTCTACGTTTTTTGCTAAAGGCATATTTCTAGTATGAATCTGCAATATTTTGTAACGACCTTCTTTGTTGGGTATTCCTATTTCTATTTCTCTATCAAAACGACCAGGTCTTCTTAATGCAGGATCCAGCATGTTTGGAACGTTGGATGCTGCAATGACCATTACTTTACCTCTAGATTTTAATCCATCCATTAATGCTAATAATTGTGCAACCACTCTTTTTTCTACTTCTCCCCTTGTTTCTTCTCTTTTCGTTGCTATTGCATCTATTTCGTCAATAAAAATTATTGATGGCGCATTTTTCTCTGCTTCTTCAAATTTTGATCTAATGTTTTTTTCGGATTCGCCGTACCATTTAGACATAACTTCCGGACCGTTAATTAGAATAAAGTGTGCATTTGTTTCTGAAGCAACTGCTTTAGCCAGCAATGTTTTTCCAGTTCCGGGAGGCCCATGCAATAATACTCCTTTAGGAGGTTCTATTCCTAGTCTTTCAAATATTTCTGGATGTTTTAGAGGTAGTTCTATCATTTCACGAACTTTAGTAATCTCTTCATTCAATCCACCTATATCTTCATAAGTTACTTCAGGAACGTGATCTTCTTCAACATTTACAGCTTCAGGATTTAGTACAACTTCTGTTGCTTCAGTAATTAATACTGCCTTTTTAGGATTAGTTTCTGCAACAACAAACTTCAAGTCTCCGAAACCAAAACCTCCGAAACGGCCTGGTTCAATCATTGTAGAAAATATATCTTCAAAAAAAGGACTTCCAGACATTGTTGTGCGTCTTCTTTTTGTTCCTCCTAAAGAAATAATATCTCCTTTGCCTACAGCTCTGCCAAGTAAGCCTTGTTTAAACAATGAAGGAGATGCTCTAACAATTATTCCTTCTCGAGCTGGAGCAATGATTACTTTTTTAGCTTGCTCAATTTTTATTGCTCTTACTTTCACGTGCTCGCCTATTGATGTTTTAGCGTTTTTTCTTATTAACCCATCCATTCTAACAAGATTAAGTCCTATATCTCCAGGATAAGCTCGATCAACTATTGCTACAGTTTTTCTGTTACCTTCAAGTTCAACTATATCTCCAGGTCTTACGTCGATTTCTCGCATTAAGTTGCTATCAACTCTAACAATTCCTTTATTTACATCATCTTGAATAGCTTCAGCAACTTTAAGGCTTAATTCATTCACCATACTCCCCCTCAATAAAAAGAATCATTATTTACTTTCTGGTTTAGGTTCTACCCTTGGCATTTGTAATGGCACTGGTAGACCCATCTCTCTACTCAATATCAATGCAGTAAAATTGGATTTTGCAAGAATTGTGTTTAGTACAGGAATCATTACTTGTTGAGGAACTTTAGTTTTATCCTTCCAAGCATCAAGAATTTCTTTAGCTCTCTCTTTGTTATCAAGCCATAAAACTTCTCCTTCAATAGTGATGGTTGCAACTTTAGGCTCGTATTCAGTTACGAATTCAAAAGAAAATTTAACAGCATCTTGATCTTTGCTGTCTAAACTCATCTTAGATTTTTCAATCTTAGTTATATTTGTATTACTAGTAACATTAAGTTGACCTTTAGGAGATTCCTTTCTTTCAACACTTAATTTCTTAAATGATAATCCTAATACTGCCATGAAAATGGAAAGAAATTATCAGTATTTAAATTTATTGATTTAACAGCCAACTTTTCAAAAAAGTATTTAAAAAGCAAGATTTATTATAAAATAATGGAAGTAATCATATTAGCGCTCATAATTATTGCAAGTCTGGTCATATTATTAAAAAGTGCAGACCACATCATTATAGGAATTTCAAAATATGCAAAAATTTTAGGATTAAGCGATGCATTAATAGGTTTGCTCGTCGTATCAATGGCTGCATCGCTTCCTGAAATCATTTCTTCAATATCCGGATTGTTAGCTGGAAACATGGATATAGCTGCAGGAGCAGTGATAGGGACTAACATGGTTCATTTGGCTTTAGTCGTGGGAATTCTTTCAATGGTAGGTAAAAAAATGAATTTATCTTGTGAAGTATTGGAAAATTCTAAGTTATTAATTTTTGGATTATTTATACTACCATTCATAGTTATGAGCGACGGAGTTTTGTCTAGACCTGACGGATTGCTTTTATTGGGAAGCTTCGTTATTTATGTTATATTTTTATGGCAAAAAGAAGGAACTCTTGGAAAAATAAAAAAAAATGTTAAACTAAAAAAAATTTGGAAAGAAATTTTGATTTTTGCAGGAGGATTGGTTGCTTTACTTATCTCAGGAAGAGTGCTAGTTTATGGAGTTGTTAATTTAAGCGCAGCACTTCAAATTTCAACTTATTTTATAACTTTAATAATTATAGGTATAGGAAGCGCATTGCCTGATTTTGTTGTTGGACTGCAAAGTGTTTTTAGAAAACATCAAGAGATAGGAATAGGAGATTTTATAGGGTCAACAATGATTCAATTCTTGCTATATTTAGGAATTGTTGCCTTAATACATCCTTTAATGATTGATTTCAAGAACACGATACTTGCAGCAGTTTTTTTAATAACCAGCATGGGAGTTTTGCTAATTTTCTTGAACAAAAAAACCATTAATTGGAAACACGGATTAATACTTGTAGGAATCTATTTGTTATTTATAGGTTCACAATTTTATTTTAGTTGAGAACGCGAACATTTTATTTTTCTTCAACTTTCTGTGCATTCAAATCGCTTTTTAAGTTAATAAATAATATATTTCAATTACCAACCAATTCGTTACCTTTCTTGTTTAGCATGAACCAGTGCATTGGTCTGCCTAGAATTGCTTTGAATATTCCCTTGTTAACGTAATAAGTTGTTATTAAGCCATAACTGAATGAAGAAACTATCATTGGAAGAAGTTTTCTTGAATTCTCGCTTTGGATCGTTGCAACAATACTGGAAATTAATAACCCTGAAGTAATAATTATATTTCTTAAAGTTTCGTAAATAAGAATTGACCAGTTAATGGGTTCAGGCGGATGCGTTATTAAACTTAAAAATCCAAAAGAAAACAATCCTGCAAGAGATACTGCTAAAAGATATCCCCCTACAACTATGCCAACACAAGTTTTGTCTTTGAGTGTTGTTTGGTGATTGAACAATATTTTTTTGAAATGCTTTTTTATCGAATAAATAACTCCGTAAGCCCACCTCATTTGCTGCTTGTACAAATCTTTAGGTGTGTAAGGAACTTCAGAATCACAAGTTAAATCTGGAAGATAAACTGCTTTGTATCCGCTATTAAGCATTCTTATTGAATATTCTATATCTTCAGTTAAGTTGCCGCTATCCCACCCTCCAAGCCTCACTAAAGTAGATTTTCTTACTGCTTCAGCTGAACCACACAAGAAAGATATTTGACGGACTTTTTTAATAAATGGAAGAGTTACATAGTGATAAACATTCAAGATTGTAGAAGCTAAAATGGAAATCAAGTTTTGATTTTGGTTTATGAAAGTCCATTTTGCTTGAACGGCTGCAATTTTTTCATCATGAGCAAATGGTTGAACTATTCTTTTCAAGAAATCTTTTGGAGGTACAAAATCTGAATCAAAAATAACAATAAATTCTCCATTGGTATGTTTAAGCAGGTTGTTAAGATTTCCAGGTTTGAAGCCAATGTTTTTCTCTCGCTTTAAAACTTTCATAATGGGGTAGTTCTGAACAAAATTAAGTATTTTATCAGATATTGTTTCATCACTGCTGTCATCGCCTATTAATATTTCATATTTGTCTTTAGGATAATCAAAATTAAGGCACGCTTTAGCACATCTTAAAGCAACCAATTCATTGTAAGTTGGGATTTGAACAGTTACTTTAGGAGTGTAATTACCAGTTAATTCTTGTTCTTTCCTTCTATTAATTAAAACATAAATAGTCATTACAAGAAATAAAAAAGAAGCTATAACAGTTACTACTAAAAAAATTTTGAATACATCATCAAATATTATGTGAACATAGTCAAGTATTGGCCTTCCTAATGCTTGATATTGATCAAAGATTTTTTGAACTATTATTTCCCACCGTGTTGATAATGTTTGCGCTGTTTCAATTAATCCCACTATTTCACCTTATAAAGTATGATTTGGTCCAAAAATGGCATTTTAGCATGCTGATTATAATAATAGTATTTAAAAATATTGTATATGGGAAGTAAAAAAACACTCCTAGAAGGGTGTTGAGGGTTAATTTATCTTTAAACATTAAAATTGCTGAAAACATCATTACAGCAGAAATTAAGCCAGAAAGAACTCCAAAAATGTTGTAAATTGAAATTCCCCATTCGGGAATTTTGTAGATTACATATACCGGACCTGCTAGGCTGAACCACCTGAATAAATATTCTAAAATTTCAGAAATACCGCCTGAGGGAAGCCAATAATTTACTTGATAAACTATTAAAGGTAAAGAGATAAATGAGTAAAAACTCCACCAAAATTGATTTATGAACAAAAATTTTAATGAAAGAGAATTTTCGAAAAACAAATGCTTGTTTTTTGTTAATGCTTGTAAAGTTCCAATCCACCAGCGAGCTCTTTGATCATATAGTGCTTTGAAAGTTGAAGGGGCAACCGTGTATCCTACTGCATTAGGCACATTAATAGTTCTATAACCTGCATTATTTAAGTCTAAAGCTATGTCCATGTCCTCTGCTAAAGTATCTGTCTTGAAACCTCCAACTTTGTTTAAAGCATCTTTTCTGTAACAAGCTAAAGCTCCGAAAAACCAAATACCTGTACTGAACAGTTTAGAAAAACTACTTCTAATTAGATTATTATAAGAATACTCTATATTTTGAAACGTACCTAGAAAAGTCTTTGAGTTAATAACTTTGCTATTGCCTGTAGTTGCACCAACAGAAAAATCAACAAATGGTTTAACTAAATTTTTCAAGCAAGACTTTTCTAATACTGTATCAGCATCTATTGTAAAAATAATATCATGAACTGCATTTTGAACACCTAAATTTAGCGCTTCTGATTTACCTTTATGATTTTGACTTAACACTTTTGCACAAAAATGCTGTGCCACACTTTTTGTTCTATCTATACTTCCATCATCAACAACAATCACCTCAACTCTTCCTCTAGGATAATCTTGGTTATGAATAGACATTAAACATTTTCCTATATTTTTTTCCTCATTAACCGCAGGGATTACAACACTCACTAAAGGAGTGAATTCTTCATAATTGGCAGTTTTTTTAACTAAAGACATAACAAAAACTGAGAAAACAAACGCAAGAAAAATAAACAAGATTCCAAAAAAAAGTCCTGAAAAAAACATAATCATTTCGGTCATTTCCTCTCTTTTTTATTATAAACTATTTTTAAAGGTTTCTCTTATTAAATTTTACGCTAAATTTAAATATAAAATAAAAAATCCAATAGTGTGAAAACCAACGAACTCGCAGTCATATCAATAATTTTAGCTGCAATATCCTGGATTCCACTAGTAAATTTTGGAATAGCTCCTGCAGCAGTTTATTTCGGGTGGAAAGGATTTAAAGAAATAAAAAAAGAACCTGAATTATACAAAGGAAAAATTTATGCAATTATTGGCATGCTAATTGGATTGGGGTGGACGGTTTTTAGTTATTATTGGTGGATCTCTGGATATTTCTAAACTGCTTCCAAACCTTCATTAATTATTTGGAAATAAATTTCTTTTTCGCCGGCAATAGAACGATGTTTTCTCAATACGGCTTTTCTTCTGCTTCTATGATAATTCTGAAGTTCAATTATACATTTACTTGCGTAGGCAATAATATCTCCGCCTATCATTTTTATTTGAGAACTTTCAAAATCTGTGTATACTTGATTAGTTATTAGTACTGGAATGTTTCTTTTCCTTGTCAATTCAGATAAAGAGCCTATTTGATCTGCAAGAAGATCATTTGCGTCTTTCACAGAATGTTTGACTCTTTTTAACCTGTATAAAGAAGTTAAAGTATCTATAACTATTAAATCAAAATTTTCTACTTTTTTTATTTCTTCGAAAATTTTTTGTTGTTCCTCGATATTTGTTGGTTTGATAAAAATCATGTTGTCAAGAACTTCATTATATCTAGAAGTTAATTGCTTCAGTCTATCTATTGAAAATCCGCCTTCTGTATCTACAAAAATGATTTTTTTACCTTTCAAAGCGGCATTTATACATGCAAGAATAACAAGATTGGTTTTTCCAGAACCTGCAGGACCATAAATAGTTGTAATGGTGTCGGTTTCATAACCTCCCTCTAAAAATTCATCAAAAACAGGCACGCCAGTGCTCACCCTTTCCATGAATAAATATAATGGGCACAAATTTAAATAGTTTTGCGATTTTAGCACAAAAATGGAATTAAAAAGCAATTACGGAATTATCCTGCTTTTTTTAATGATCTTAATTGTGAGAGTATACCTGTCTCTTCTTAATCCATTGCTAAGTTCTGATGAATCTTACTTTAACGTAAAACAAGTTGACAACATAATGAGTACTGGAAAGCCTTTGCTCCAAGATCCTGCATCATGGAACGGCAGCAAACATCATCTGCTGGCAACATTCCATTACTTGACTGGATTTTTTTTATTATTTTTCAAAAAAGAGTTAGTTTTTAAAATATTACCTCAATTTTTTGCCAGCTTAATAGTATTCCCTGTGTATGGAATATTGAAGTCCATTCTGGATAACAAGAATTTTGCACTTATTGGTGCATTTATGTCTGCGTTTATTCCTGTTTTTTTCGTAAACACCATAAATACATTTACGCCTTTAACTTTTGCACTTTTCCTCTTATTCTCATTAGTTTATTTCTTTATTAATCTAGAACAAAACTTGATTTATTACATTGTTTTTTTAACAATTGCCAGCTTTTCTCACCCGTTAATCTTGCTTTACAGCGTTGGTATTTTTGGTTACGTTATTTTTTCTAAAGTTGAAAATATAACTCTTAAACAAATTGAAAAAGAGATTATTTTATTCAGCGTTTTCTTGCCTTATTTGATTTATTTTGTATTTTACAGAAATGCACTTTTATTTCACGCAAAAAATATTGTTTGGCAGAATATTCCTGGACAAATGTTGGACATTTACTTTCAAAACATAACTCTTCTAGGTAGCATTTATAGTATAAGCGTTATACCTTTATTGTTTGGGCTTTACGCAGGCTATAGTTATTTGTTCGCGTTAAAAGAAAAAAAAATGTATTTAATTTCAGGATTCATAATTTCCATCAGCTTATTATTGTGGCAAAAAATGATTGCTTTAACAATTGGAGGAGCCATTATAGGAATTTTTCTTTGCATTCTTGCCGCTCAGAGTCTATATGATTTGTTCAAATTAATTAATAAGACAAAGTTTTCTAAGATGAACAATACAATAATTTTACTGGTGCTTGTCTTATTTATATTGACTTCATTAGTTCCTGGACTTGTTGAAGCTAAAAATAAATTAATGAGTAATCCTGCAAAAGATAAGATAACTGCATTCAACTGGATTAGAACTACTGCACCTTTAAATTCTAGCTTTGTAGCTTTGCCGGAAGAAGGAAATTATTTGAACGTTCTTGGACGAGTTAAGAACGTAATAGATACTGATTTTTTGATGAAAAAAGATAGCAGCACGGTTTATAATGATATTAGGCGAATATTTCTGACTCATTCAGAAATAGAAGCCGTTGATTTGATGAGCAAGTACAATTCAGATTACTTGTTAATCACGCAAGAAGCTAAAGAAAAATTTAACTTAAAAAAATGGGGTTTGCAAGACAGCAAATGTTTTGAACTGGTATACAATTCTAGCGCAGAAATTTATAAAAAAACTTGCAGAAGGGTGAGAACTCTTGAATAACAAAGCGATATTACTAAGTGCAATAGGAATTATTCTTGTTGGAACTGTTTTTGTATTTAGAAATAATTTGGGGAACGCAATATTTTACGGAACAGAATCGTATATTAATCCTTGGACAAACATTTTTTTCCTACCTCTAGTTTTAGCAATACTTTTTGTATTTCTTTTTTACACTTTACTTCAAAAATTGAGCTTTGAAGAAAAAGATTGGATTCTAGCAGTATTTGCAATTTCTCCTGCATTTGCAGGATTGTTCTCTTCAGTTAATAATCAAAGCAGCCTAGCATTTTTAAGTCTAGCAACAATTTTGATTTATATACAGTACAAAAATTATTTTCTTTTGATTCCAACAAGCATTCTTTCCATCTACATCTTAGTTAAATGGCAATATTCTTTGAATTTTTCATTTTACTCTTTGATCTCAGAACTTGGAAGTTTTTATGGAGTTAGCTTTTTTACCGTTATTCTAGCAATGTACGGAGTTGTTTTATATTTTAAGAATAATAAAAACAGCAAAGTATTGATTTTTCTGATTTGCAGTCTAATAATAATTTTCACAATCGAAGGATTAAATATTTTTTTTCATTTAATGATTAGCTTTTTTGCAGGCAGATCACTGCACAAGTTGTTTAATAAAAAATGGGAGCTTCCTGAATTAAAGATAGGATTTTTTATTTTAATATTAACTGCACTTTCTTTTTCATCATTAAGCCACGTAATTTACTTAAGCTATTTGCCTCCCCTGGAAAGTTTTCAAACACATTTACAATATAAACTTAGCAAGGACGATGTTGTATTAACAACAAAAGAAATGGCCGCATGGATAGAATATTTCACAAAAGCAAAAACTGTAACGAATGAAAATATATTTAATACTTATAATTTTGATGAGACTAAAAAATTTTTAAAGAAAAATAACATCACTCAAATAGTGGTACCTTCTTACGAGTTTGAAGGAAGACTAAACAAAGACGAAGGCTTGTTTTTTTTATTAAGAAATGAAAATGTATTTGAAAAACAGCTGTCTCATAAAGATATTAACATTTGGAAAATCAAATGAAAAATAAGTTAAAACTAATATTTGCAACACTCTTGCTTGTCGCTTTTTTAATTAAATTTGCATTCATAATTCAAGATAAACCTATTTGGTGGGATACAAGCGTTTACATAGGAATGGCAAAGTACGTGGCAACCCAAGGAAGTTCTGGTTTATGGGAACCATTAAGACCTCTTGTTTGGCCTTTAATTCTCTCTTTGATGTTAATTTTAAACGTTTCTCTTATTTTTTTTGCTAAAATTTTCCAGTTATTCTTTAGTTTGGGCAGTGTTTACTTGGTTTACTTAATTGGGAAAAAAATTTGGAGTGACAAAGAAGGGAAAATTGCTGTTTTGATTTTATTATTTACCCCTGTAATTACTTTTTATGAGGGAGTTATGTTGAGCGAGATTCCTGCAGTCTTTTTTGGATTATTGTCTCTATATTATTTTTTGAAAGAAGAAAATTTTTTATCTGGTTTTATCGCAGGCATTTCTTTTTTGACTAAGTTTCCTATGGGCTTGATGCTGGTTGGTTTGCTTCTTGCAAACATTAATTCTAGAAAGCGATTGATGTCTATTGCAACTGGATTTATTATTCCATTGCTGTTCTTTTTCACATTTAATTACTTGTTTTATAACGATGCGTTTTTACCTTTAAAAGATGGAGTGGATGTTTTTGGAAAATCAAGCTGGTTTTACAATGAAGGATTGTATTATTACTTAATTAATTTATTAAAGGAAAATGTTTTTTTCATTTTAGCACTTATAGGATTGATAGGGATAAGAAGAAAAGAAGAGATTGCACTGGCCTTGTTTTTTATACTTCCTTTTTTTTATTTTGGACACACAACTCATAAAGAAGTCAGATTCTACATATTATTCTTGCCATTTATTTGTCTTCTAACTGCTAGAGGAACGAGGAAAATTTCAGAATACAAATATGGAAGAGCAATACTAGTATTGCTTTTATTTGTCTTTATTCCTTTTGCGTACCAAAAATTTACTGATTATTATAATTTTCGAGTAGATTTCGACGAAAAATATTATAACTTAATTAGCAATATTGGTATTGAAGGCAAAATCTTAGTTAGCGATCCTAGATTCGTATTATTTACAAATAAAAAGCTTGATTTGTTATATTATAAAGATTACGACGAAGCACACGTAATGAATAATTTAAAGAATGCTAGTTTTGTAGTTTTAAATAAATGTGATTTTTTATGTAACGACAGCGCACATTGTGCAGTTCATAAAAAAATGTACAAATACTTAAAAGAAAACATGAAAGTTCAAAAAAAAGAGCTAAAAGGAGATTGCGAAATTATTCTTTATGATTGAAAAATTCTAATTTAATATCTTGAACATCATTAGGGAGCCTTAAAATGTCTGTTGATGTAGTTGATGATGCCCGCCACAAGTACTCTTCGTCAACTAAAATCGTTAAAGTTTTGTTAGAATATTTATACTTTACATGATTTGTTTCTTCTCTTTGATTCATCCCTTCTTTTATATCATAAATATCATATAATCCATATATGGAACAATATGAAACTGCAAGGACTTTTTTTGAATCACTATAATTAAGAGAAAAACATTGAAGAAAATAATTATTTCCTTTTCTTAGTGCTAATACTTCATCAATCTTTTCTTGAAGATTCATGGTCGTGTTCTAATTTTTACCAAATCGCCTATGGTGACAGTTTGAGGGCCTTTTTTCCCCCCCACTAAATGTTCTTCAACAACTTCTTCAACTAGTTTAATGTTTAACAATTTTTCAAGTTTTCTTGCCGTATCAATAGATGGTTCAAGACTGCCATTTTCAACTTTTTGAATAAAAGACTCCCGCTCATTCAATCGCTTAGCAAATTCTTCTTGAGTTAAACCCAATTTTTCACGAGCTTGACGAATCAGTTTAGAATAATCTGCAGTTAAAACATCTAGAACTTCAGGAAGAACTCTTTCCTGTTTTGGTTTAGGAGGCTTGATAGGTGGGACGGGTTTGTAAACTTTTCCGAACTTACCGCATTCTGAACAAACATTTAATTCTGTGCCTTCAACTTTCGCAGTAAACAATTTATTTTCTTTTCCGCACAAATCACAAATGCCCATAAAACTATTTATTAAGAAGAGATATAAAAATGTTACTAAATGTTTAAAAACAAAATGATTTAATACACAAAAATGAGTAAATTTGAAGAAATAAGAAAGAAATACCTGCGGGAAACAAGAGAGAAATTAAGCAAGAAGGATATTGGAGGAGAATTAATACTTCAAAGTTTTAAAAGCTTGAAAGAAGTAGAACAAAGTATTAATGAATTATGCACGAAATTAAGAGAATGGTACGGGTACTATTATCCTGAGCTTGAACATGAAAATAAAAATAATGAAGAATTTGTAAAAAAAGTATTGGAAAATCCTAAAAGAAAAATATCTATAGGTTATGAATTATTTAAAGAAAAAGATGTAAAACAAATCCTAATTTTTGCTGAACAAATACAAAATTTATTTAATTATAAAAAAAAGTTAGAACAATATTTAGATATATTAATAGAAGAATCCTGCCCTAACACTAAAGTTTTAGCAGGAAGCAGTATAACTTGCTTAATGCTTGAGCAAGCAGGAAGTTTGAAAAATTTAATGGAAATGCCTTCTTCAACAATTCAATTATTAGGTGCAGAGAAAGCATTATTCAGACATTTAAAAGGGGAAGGTAAAAGTCCGAAATTTGGATTTCTTTACGGGCATGAATTAGTCAAGAGAAGCAAAGATAAAGGAAAAATCGCAAAATTGCTTGCGGACAAAATAAGTATTGCAATAAAAATAGATTATTTTAAAGGAAAATTTATAGGAGATAAATTAAGAAAAGAAATTGAGAAAAAGTTGACAACAAACTCCAAACCCCAAACTAAAAACCATAAATCAAACTATGAGACTTACAACAAATAACCAAGGCAGAGAAGTTTTTTGGGATCCTTACAAGAGCAAATTAGCTGCAGCTTTAAACAAGAAAGTAAATATTGATTTAAAAAAAGAAGATTCTGTGCTTTATTTGGGTGCTAGCACCGGGACAACTGTTTTTCATGTAAGTAAACGTTGTAAAGAAGTTTTTGCAGTTGAGATCGCTCCAAGAGTTATGAGAGAACTAGTATTTTTAGCAGAAGAGGAAAAAAATATTGTTCCAATACTTGAAGACGCCAACCACCCTGAACGATATAAAGATGTTTTCTGCAATTGGTTATTCCAAGATGTTGCACAAAAAAATCAAGTAGAAATATTCTTAAAAAATTTCAGGCAATTCAAGCCAAGGATAGGACTTTTAGTGATTAAAGCGAGAAATGTTAATTCAATAAAAGAGCCTGAAGAAGTATTCAAGCAATGCGAAGAAGAATTAAAAAAGGAATTGAGAATACTGGACAAAAAAAGTTTAGACCCATACCAGAAAGATCACCTGATTTTTGTGGTTAGTAAATAACCGCTCTAATTCTACAAATAATATTTAAGCAATATAATCGGGATTGTCATCGCACATTGATTTATATTTGTGAAGTTCTTCAGCGATTGATACATATTCTTGTCCTAGAAAATTCTTAACTCGTTCATATAAATCATCAAATTCTTTTTCATTCAAATTTAAAATTTGTCTGCAGAAACTTTTAGGTTCACTGTTACCTTCCCGAGCTTCTTCATTCGCTATTGATACAGTGCTGTAGAAACTTAGAGGATCTGCTAAACCATACGCATAAGCGCCACTAGGTATTTTACTTAAAAGCTTGCATTCTTTAAGAGTTTTGTAATTATCAAGATATTTTCTTTCTTTTTCAGGACGCGTCAAATCTTTTTCTGTAATAATCTCGTCAAGTCTTTTATTTTTTTCATTATATTCTTTAACGTAATCTTCATAATTTCCGCCGCACACTTTAGCTTTATTTTGTGCGTATCTCACATAACCTGGTCTTGCCATGATGTTAAGAGTAATACTGCTATTTTTAAATTCTTTGACCAAAACCTTATAAAACAAACCGATAATCATTTACTTATGGCAAATAAAGACTTCTTCGTGAGAAGATATAAAGAGCTTGGACAGGAGTTCAAGGATGTAAAATTGAAACGATCACTAAGAGTTAATACTTTAAAAATTTCACACGAAGATTTAATCAGAAGAATGAAAAAGATAGGTATTACTTTAAGAAAAATAAGTTATTTAAAAGATGGGTATTGGGTTGAAAAAGCAAAGTTTAGCGTTGGAGCGATCACAGAATTCTTACTAGGATATTATTATTTGCAAGAATCTGCTTCGCAAATAGCAGTTCAAATTTTAGATCCTAAAGAAAATGAATTAATCTTGGACGCATGCGCTGCTCCCGGAGGAAAAACAACTCAAATAAGCCAATACATGAATAATCAAGGAAAAATTATAGCTATGGAGAATAAAAAACACAGAATGCTTAGCTTAGCAAGCAATTTAGAAAGAATAGGTATTGAAAATGTGAGCGCATACTTAGGAGATGCAATAAATTGCACTAAATTCGGAGTTGAGTTTGACAAAATTCTTTTGGATGCTCCTTGCAGTGGCAATTTTGTGACTGATAAAAAATGGTTCGGAAAAAGAGACATGAATGGAATTAAAGAAGTAAGCAATATACAGAAAGAAATCTTAAGAGCTTGCTTGAAAGTTCTAAAAAAAGACGGAATTTTAGTTTACTCAACCTGCACTATGGAGCCAGAAGAAAATGAATTAAACATGCAGTGGCTTATTGATAATTTCAATGTTAAACTAGAAGAAGTGAAATTTGACGTGGGAGATAGAGGTTTAACAGATGTGTTTGGACAAAAATTAAGCGATGAAATGAAAAAATGCTTACGTTTCTGGCCTTGGAAGATGGGCACTCAAGCATTCTTTGTAGCAAAGGTGAGAAAATGCTAGATAACTTCATAAGCATATTTACTGAAGAAAGACCTGAAGGAATTATTTGGAAGAAAGGAGAGTCTTTTTTTCTAGTTAAAGAACTGCCTGAGCATCATCCTTTCTACGCTGGAATTTATTTAGGAAGAGTAAAAAAAGGATTTCACCCTAGTTTATGGCTGCTTCAATGGTTAAATAAAAGAACCGGAAAAAAAGTACTGGTTGATAGAAAAGGCGAGTGGATGTTTATTTGCGGAAATGATGTATTCAAAAGAAGCCTTAGAAAAGTTGCAAGAGTAGATAGAGACGAGACTGTTTTAGTTGTTAACCAACACAGAGAATGCTTAGGTTATGGAGTGTTTCAAGACAGAAAAAAGATATCTGTTAAAAATAGTTTTGATATAGGTGATTTTTTAAGAAGAGAACGTCCAGAAGGGCAACCATTTAGAAAGCCGGAAGTTAAAAGATGGGATGAAAAAAGAGAAAGACCTGAAGGACAATTCAATAATAGATTTGATGATAAACCAAAACGAAGAGATTATCCTAGAAAAAAATTCACAAAATTCAAGCGAAAAAAGAAGTCTCGTAAAAAATAAGTCTTTAAATTAATTCGAGTCTTGTCTGGGAGTTTCATCTTGAATTATCAAAGGAACCCATCCCGTTTCATATTTTGGAGTTATATTGTAAACAAAAAAAGGGCCTGTACCCTTGAAATTATCAAAAAAGTTTCCTTTAAAAAAATTTGGCAAAGTAGTGTTGTAGTTTACTTGTCTTTCATTTTCAACAAAAGAATTGTTTGAAAATTTATTATTTCTTGATTGATCTTTAATGAAAACTCCTGCTTTGTTGTTTTTGATCAAATTGTTGCTTATCTCATTATTTTCATTTCCTGCCTTAGGCAGTCCAGACAATAAAATTCCTTGATCAAAATACTCTATTGTGTTTTCAGAAATTTTATTTCCTTTAGATTGATCGATGAAAATACCACAACTAGAGCTATCACCTTTTAGCAAATTATTACTTATGATATTTTTTCCCCCTCCAAGCAAGCCTATTGGAAGTAACGGAATGCCCATCCTATCTAGAACATTATTGCAATCAATGCTTGAAGATTTATCACTGTAATCTCCTAGTTCATTAGAATTAATAAAGTTATCATAAGAATTCATCAAAGTTATACTTCCAGAAAAATTGGAATTTTTAATTTTGTTTAAAGAGATTATATTTTTTTCTGAATCATCCATAACTATAAAGCTGTCAACTCGATTATTCTTTACTTCATTATTTTTTGAAGATAACAACTCAGCATAGTCTAAATTGTTATTAACAATCAATGTTTTTTCTGCAGATCTTAATGATACTCCAGATTTGTTGAAGAAATTATTATTTTTTACTAAACTACCGATTGTGTGAAGTGCAACTTCATAACCCGGTATTACTTCGTAACCAACATTAAAATTATTGTTTATTAACTGCACACCACTTAATTTTATGTACCCGCGATTATTATAATTTCCCCCTATATCAATCATCAATTTTTCAAACAAACAATTTTTTACAATTACATTATTCGCTAAAACACTCAAGTACTTATTCGAAGGAGATTTAAGAACAGCACCATTGCAGTCCAATATTGCGCTTTCAGTGATTTCTATGCCAAAAGGAAAATTGTGAGTTCCATGACACAAAACAACATCTTTATCGACAATCCATGCTTGCCTTCCTTGTAGCTCCGGAATTACACAATCTTCAACTTGTTCACTTTTAGGACCAAGCCAGCAATCATTAGGACAAGAATATTTTGTTTCATCAAAATTACAAACGTTATCGCCGCAAACAGATCTAGACAGTTTAATTTCGTCTAAATTATTTGCTTGCTGAACTGGAGCAGGATTAACGATTATTTGCCCTGAGGGACCTTCTCCATTAAGAAATTCTTCTACAGGATCTTTAGATTGAAAACCAGAGAAACTACAAGAAACTAAGAAAAATAACAATAAAAACACCAATTTTTTCATACAGGACAGAAATAGTTGTTATTTTATAAAAAGGTTTGCTAAAACATCATTTTATCCCATCTATCTTAGCTGCAAGAATGAAATCATTTTCTGACAAACCACTTATTGCGTGAGTCCATAATGTTATTCTTACAAGGTTATAATTTATTTGAATGTCGGGATGATGATTTTCTTGTTCTGAAATTTCAGCAACTTTGTTAACAAAAGAGATGGCTTGTTTGAAATCTTCAAA
>JACRAI010000024.1 GCA_016213425.1 archaeon
TATATTCTGTCTTCCTGTAATTCCCATTCTTGAACCTGAGGCATTAATTCACTTATTTGATGCAGCGTTAAAGGTTGAGCATCTCCCTCGCAAGGAACACAATTTTTTTCTGATAAAACCATTCATGATAGTATAGTTTGATATTTTATAAAGTTATATGGAAAAAAAACACAACACTTATATTTTCGATAAATAAAGATCAGTTATGGTTGAATACATTACAAGAAATTATGCAATACCTCTTGATTTATTCAATAAATTAGCAGACGTAGCTGACGATTTAAATCTTGATGAAGGCGAAGCTGTAAGTTTAGCCATTCAATACTTAGATCTAGCCCATAAACAAAGAAGAGAAGGAAACGACGTTGTAATAGTATCAGATAAAGAAGAAGTTCTTAGACAAATAAATTTAGAATCTTTTTTGGACAAATCAAGCGAGGAAGAAGAAGTGGTTGATAGAAAATACCAGTTGCCTGTTGAGTTTTTTAATCAAATTTCAGAAGTATCCAGCAAGTACAGCATCACCGAAGAAGAAGCTTTGTCCTTATCATTTAGGTACTTGCACGCTATCAATGATCAGAGAAAAAAGGGAAACTATATTGCGGCAATAAATGGTGAAGAATTTTTAGGCTATTTGGATTCAGATTATTTTGAAGAAAAATATGATTAAATTTCTATTTTAGTTTCTTTGCCGTAAACTATTTTTTGAGCATTGTGCGCGGCTTTCAAATCATTTTCTATGGATTTAAATTTTTCTGGAAGAGTTAATTTTTTCAATGGGTCTTTCAAGCTTTTGCCATTATCCTTTTTTGTTTTCCAAATTAAAGAGTTAAGTTCCGCCAAATCTAAAGACTCAAAATCAACTTTATACTCGTCACCTATTTCTGGAAATTTTAATGAGTGTACATCTTCACCATAAATTTCTTGATAAACCTTGAAAGAAAACATAGGTATAACTGGAGAAAGAAGTCTTAAAGTCCTTTGAAGAACTCTGTGCAAAGTATATAGTGCGCTTTTTTGTTCGGGTTCAGAAAATTTACCTTCACCATTATATGCACGAGATTTAACTATTTCTAAATAATGAGAAGCGAGGGTTTCCCAAATAAAAGTTTTGAGCCTAATTGTTGAATTGTGGAAGTCATACCGGTCATATCTTTCTCTTGCTAGCTGAACTATGTGGTTTAACTCGTGCAAGATCCATTTATCTAGAGGTAAAAGTTCTGGTTTTTCTTCAACAAGGTCAAACATGCTTATGAATCTTGAAACATTCCATAATTTAGTTAAAGTTTTACCAGCACCTTCAATTCTTTCATAACTAAATATAAAATCTGTTTTTTCTAGATTACCTTCTGATGCTGCCCACAGTCTAAAACTTTCAGCACCGTGTTTGTCAAGAACAATCTTTGGATCAATTATGTTTCCTTTGCTCTTGCTCATTTTTTCTCCTTTTTCATCTAAAATATGGTAATTAATCCACACATCTCTAAAGATGCAAGAGTTATTCAGCAAATGATTTTTTAGAACAGTATAATGCAGCCAAGTTCTTACTATTTCTTTACCTTGAGGTCTTAAAGAACAAGGAGATGCTTTCTTGAAAAACTCTTTATCACGATTCCATTTTAAAATATACAGAGGAGTGTTTGAACTGTCAAACCAAGTGTCAAAAACTCTTTCATCCCCTTTTAGTTTATCGCTTTTGCATTTAGGACACTTAATTATTGGACATTGTTCTTTCCATGGCTGATAATATTTTCCTTTAGATGGAACAATTATTTCTTTACAATTTTCACAAATCCATAAAGGAACTTCTGTTGCATAAAAACGGCGTCTGCTTATAGGCCAATCAATAGTCACACTATTAATCCAGTCAACTAATATTTGTCTGCTTTTTTCATCATAAAACTCTAATTGATGGGCATAATCTTTCAATTTATCTAAGAAATCTGTTTGTCTAACATAATATTCTGGCATAGAAATAAATTCTATTTCATCTTTGCTTCTTTCACAAATTGGAGTTCTGTGATTAATAGTTACCTGCTTAACAAGTAAATTTTTGCTTTTTAATTCTTCAAGCATTTTTTCTCTAGCTGCTCTGACTTTCAGTCCTTTTAAGAAACCTGCATGTTCATTCATTGTGCCGTCTTTATTTATTGCTATTAATGGTATTAAGTTCATTTCTCTAAAGAAACGAATATCACTTAAGTCTCCAGCACTACACATCATTACTAATCCTGTACCTTTATTTTTGTCTGCAAGAGGATGTGATTTAATTTGAACTTCTTTCTTGAATAACGGAGTTACTGCTTTTTTACCTTCTAAATGCTTATAGCGTTCGTCTTCAGGATTAAAAATCACCATCCCACAAGTACAAACTAGTTCTGGACGAGTTGTTCCTATAATTAAGTCTTCACCAGTTTCTTTACATTTGAAGATTATATCATTAAATTTTGTTGGCTTGTCTTCATAATCAACTTCTGAATCAGCAAGAGTTGTTTGGCATCCAGGACAAAAATTATTAATTCTTGAATCTTCATAAATTTTTCCACTATTCCATAAGTCTATGAAAGTTTCTTGAGTCATCGCACGATAATCATTACTATCTGTTTCGTAGACTTCTCCTATTCCTGTTCCTACATCCCAACTATTAAAACTCACTCCGCATCTCAAAAAAGATTCTACGCTTGCCATGCTCGCTTTTTCAAGAATTTTATTACAATACTCTAAAGCTTTTTCTCTAGAAATATCTGTTAGTTTAACTTTGAATTCTTTTTCAGCTGCCATCTCTATGGGCAGGCCATTCCTGTCTAAACCTAAAGGAAATAACACATTGAAACCCATCATTCTTTTATAACGCGCAAACATGTCCATCAAATTATAAGTTGTCACTTGGCCTATATGAACTGGAGCATTAACATATGGAGGAGGCGTGTCTATGCTAAAAATTGGACGATTATCTTTTTTGAAAGCATATGTTTTTTGCGTTTTCCAAGATTGGTAAATAGGTGGTTCTAGTTCTTTACTCCAACGGTTTTCTTTTAGTTTTGCTTCATTCATCTTACATAAGACCTTTCCAATTTTTCTTCACTCACTTCTTTTTGCCAACCATTAATTTGTGCCTTCAAAAATTTTTGCATAAAAGGCTTGAGAGTGCTTGTATAGTACTTCAAAGTTTTCTTTAAAACTTTAGCCTCTTCTTCTTGGCTTGTAAATACTGAAAGAATTATTTCATGCAAGTAAGCCATTACATCTTTGTAAACGTTAAATATTTCTTTTTTATCTTCTTCAGTGTGAAATTTTGATTCAATCATGTCTGCCATTCTTGAAGGATGCATAACTAGCTCTAAATGAGATGCACTGTTAGATATTCTTTCATGGATACATCTTATAAAAAAAGGTAGTGAAGGCAATTTTTCTAATCTTACTCCTAATTCAGTTTCAATTGATTCTGCAGTTGGAAGAGCATATTTTTTTGCTAACAATTTATATTCTTCCAATGCTTGAGCTCTCTCTTCTGAAGACATAAAAACAGTATGCTCAACGTTTTTTTAAAGGTTTCGAAACATTCATATAATTGATGAAGAGATAAAAAAATTATGACCCTTCCCTTAACTAAAAAATATGCTCCTAAAAGCAGTTCAGAAATACCTCAAAAAACAGCTGTTGCACAGCTAAAAATGTTTATTCAAGAATACAAGAAACAGAAAAAAAAAGCCGCATTAATATATGGTCCTGCAGGAACTTGCAAGACAAGCACTGTTTATGCAATAGCTAAAGAATTAGGTCTTGAAACTATAGAAGTTAACGCTAGCGACGTTAGAAACAGCGAAGGAATTAACGAAGTATTAGGCAACGCATTAAAACAACAAAGTTTATTCTATAAAGGAAAATTAATTTTAATGGACGAAGTAGACGGAGTTTCAGGAACAAATGATAGAGGAGGAATTCAAGAGTTAACAAAATTAATTGAAGAAAGCAAGTTTCCTATAATTTTAACTGCTAACGACCCTTGGGATAAAAAATTTTCTACATTAAGAAGCAAAAGTGTTATGATTCAGTTTCAAAGCTTGAATTATAGAACTATACGAAATGTTTTAAAAGATATTTGCGAAAAAGAAAAAATAGAATGCGACGAAGATAACTTAAATATTCTGGCATTAAGATGTGGGGGAGATTTGAGAGCTGCAATAAATGACTTACAAAGCTCTATAAGTAAAAATAAATTAACAAAAGAAGAAGTTGAAAGCGTAGACGCAAGAAATAAAGTTGATACCATAATTGATGCGCTAACAAAAGTTTTGAAAAGCACAGATGCTCAAGTAGCAATCTCCGCATTTAACAATGTTAATGAAGATACAGACAAAATAATGCTTTGGCTTGACGAAAACTTACCTAAAGAATACAAAAATAA
>JACRAI010000025.1 GCA_016213425.1 archaeon
AGAAATGTTTCTGAAAGGTCTTTGAACGCTTATGTATACTACACCACCAAAACCTTTCTTCTGCAAAATCTTTATCGTTTTAATATTAGTTTCAAAATACAATTCTGAATCTAATTCAAGCATGATACTCTTCACATTCTTATCTTTCAAAACCGCATTAAGCGATGATTCTAATTTTTTAGTCATAAAAAACCTATTTTTTGAATACTGATCCTATTTTTACTCCAGTCTTATCTATTTCAAACTGCCATATTTTTTTGTCGTGTATAGACCCACGCATTTTTAGAATATTCATGAGTTTTTCTACACTTTGCGCTCTTTCAACATATCTTAACAAGATTATTCCATCAACAATTGAGCTTAAACGTAATTCACTTGACGCTCCGCTTCCTATTAATTGACCTTGTACGGAACCAAAGGCTTCTTCTGACAAATAAGTTAGAACTGATGTAACACCTTTTGTTTTTAGAAAACCTGCAAGCTGAACTAAAAATTCACGCACATTATTTTTATTCATTGTAGTTGACTCAAGAGAAGATACAGAATCCACAACTACTCTTTTTGCACTGCTTTTATTTACTGCATCTATAATTTGATAAAGAAGTTTATCTGGATTTACATCCATCAAGTCAGGATTAACAAAAATAAGTTTGCCACTTTTTTCATATTTCTCTAAATCCCATCCATGCGCGAACGCAGTTTTTTTGATTTGGCTTGACGATTCTTCCAAAGAAACGTGAACTGCGCTATCACCCTTTTCTAGCCCGCATAGCAAAAATCGCAAGGCAAAAGTTGTTTTTCCTGAACCAGTATTTCCAGTAATCATAATAACATGACCTTGAGGAAACCCTCCTCCTGAGAGTTCATCTAATCTTTTTATTCCTGAATACAATCTGTGCTTAAATTCTGTTGATGCTACACTTCTGTTTATGGGTATTTTAGGATATAGATTAATACCTGCAGGAGTTATGTTAAAAATAACTGCCCCTGACCTAAAGTCAATACCTCTCATTTTAATGACTTGTAATCTTCTTATCATCTGGTTCTCACCAACAATGTTTGTTAATGAGATAACACCATCTGGAATAAGCTCTTCTACATCATAAGCAGAATATTTTGTTGCTTCACTAACTTTACTTATCAAAATTGTTGTGCAACCCAATGTTGCAAGAACTTTCTTTAGTTCAAACAAAAAATGAGCTATTTTTGATTTGTCATTTATTGCATAAAGAATTGCAGTAATAGAATCAATAACAATTCTTTGTGCATTACTTTCTTTAACCTTTTTTTCTATATAATTTAGAATTAAGTGAGGCTCAATTTTTTCATAATCTAAATCTTCTTTAATATCAAACAACCTTAATTTTTCTTGCTCTATTGCTTTCCTATCATAAAAATCCAGCGATTCTACATTTCGAACCGCCATAAAAAGAGGCTCCGTTATAGACATATAAATCCCATTCTCTCCTTGTTTTACTCCATTGAATAACCATTGAAATGATAATACTGTTTTACCTGATCCTGATGTTCCTGAAAGAAGTGTTAAAGAATATTTAGGAATACCACCATTAAGAACTTCGTCAAATCCTGAAATGCCAGTTTTTTGCTGAAGTAATGAGCTTGATGCGTTTTGAGAGATTTTCAATTTTTTCTCTCCCCCCCCCGAACAGAACAATTAACTCTTTTTTTGTTTCACCCATTTTACACCTCAGCCTAAAATATCATCGAACATGATTTGATGAAGAACCAATTATTATATATTTAAATGTTTGGTATTTTTTTAGCTCTTGTATTCGAGTTCTTTAATCAGTTTCCAAACATACTTTCCAGATTTTTCTCCAGAAATGAATGTCCTGGCTTCATCAGTTCAAGAAAAAGTTTCAAATTTCATAAAAATAATAAAAAACTATTTATTATTTCCTGGAGCATTACCACTATTCCCTCCATTGCCTCCGCTGCCGTCTCCTCCTCCGTTACCGTTTCCATTTCCGCTATTACCATTGTCATTACCACCACTGTTGCTATTCCCTCCGCTATTTCCACCCTGACCACCGCTGCCATCTCCTCCACCATTACCACTGTTACCATTGCCGCTATTTCCGCCACTACTTCCACCACCGCCACCGGTATCGCCTCCGCCAGAACCTCCTCCCCCACCAGAGCCGCCACCTGATGATCCACCACTAGAACTGCTTTTTCCAGGCGCAGCATGATCTTCTCCCTTTCCTTCGTTGCCGTTTTCTTTCCTTTCTCTGCCTCCAGTAATGCCTGTCTCTTCACCTAAAGATTCAAGCCTTTTTTCTAGTTCTCTTCTCGATTCTGTGTCTATTTCTTTCCTTGCATTTTCTACTTCATTCATTCTTTCTAGAACACTGCTTGTTTTAACGTAAAAATCAACATCTCCTTCGAAACCACTTAATCTTTCAGTAACTTTATCTATTGCTTCTTGATCTTTTGAACTTAATTCTTTATCTGAGAAAATTCTTGTTTTTAATTCTCCAACTGATTGTTCTTTTAGGTTTTGGTAATTGTAAAGACCTTTAGTGTATTCTATTCCCTTTTTTAGTGCTTCTGATGCTTCAGGATTTGAAGTGTATGATGCTTCATCAACTTGAAGTATAAGAGTTCCTTCCGGAGATTTTATTGCTTCTTTTATTTGTTCACTTGAAGCATCTTTTGGAACAAAATTGTATTCATCAAGTACAGCCCAAGAATATTTCAAAAAATCATCTACTCTTTCAGGAGTTGTTGTAATGACTCCAACGTTTACTCCGTCAACTACCAAATCTGTATAATAAACATATTTTTGTTGTTCTTGAGGTGTTTCTTGAAAAGAAGTTTGAGAAACTGCTTGCCCAGATAATTTCATGAATTGCCCTGCAAGATTGTTTGCTTGTTCTGATAAGAAAAGTACAACTAAAACCACTAAAATTAAAGTTCCATAAATTCTTAGCAAAGATAAAAGTTTCTTCATAAAACCTCTTTTTAAGTAAATGATATTTCTCTAATATAAAAATGTGTCGATTTAAATATTATTTGGACATATTTTCTTTTTTAATTGTTCTAAAAAGAATTTCCAATCAGGCCTTTGTTTTTTTGGCATGTAATGATTTAGCGTATTTGCTATTAATTTTAATTCTTTTTCTTCAAAAGTTATCCTTTCGATTAATTTTTCTTTGTCTATTTTTATTTCTTCGTGAGGAATTTCCAGCAAGTAATAGAGATCGAAAAAATCTTTTCCTTCATTTCGGGTCATTATACAAGTTATTTTTTGTTTTATTAATTCCTCAATATCGTAAACATTCATTAGGCTAGAATCATGAGGCACGAAACCAAAATTAACGATTTTTTTAGAATAATTCACGGCTTTTTTTATTACTTTAAATTCAAGCATTATTTTATCCCGGTGATTTAAAGGATTAATATAAAACAGATCATATCTGATTGTTTCATGCATTATTCTTGGTTTTGCAATGCTAAATCCTTCTAAGATCTTAATAATTTCATTTGTCACAGTTAAAGCTTGTTTAACTGTTCCTTTAAATATTAAATCTAAATCTATATCTTCTGAAAAACGTTTATTCCTTAAGAATACTCGATTTATTGCTGTTCCACCTTTAAGAATTATTGAATCAAATTTTTGGAGTTTTACAAGTGCTTTACTGATCATTTCATCTTTAGCCACATAATTTAAGGAAAGTTCTTCTTTTGCCGCAAGCATTCTTAATTCAGCTAATTCCATTATAACCACCATGAAATGAGTTTATTCTCGCCAATATTGTCTTCAACAAGCCATTTTTTGTTAAATTTTGAAGGCATTTTATTTGTTGCTAATTTAACAGAGTTTTTAATATTTTTTAATAAAAACTCAAAATCAAATGAGGGTATTTTTAATTTTGTCTTTTTTTTCAGAATTTCCAACAAATATCCAGTTCTTTGACACAATGAACTGTTTTTTGCAAGCTTAAAAAAATCAAGAAATTTGTGCCAGTCTATTTTAGCTTCATAAATTGCTTTGGTAATATTAGTAATTCCCAAGAGTCTAGGTTTAAGTAAACAGTCAAATAATGTTTTTTCAATTGACGAAATATAGATGTCATCTTTTTTTTCGAATCCAGAAAATTTTTCCCCTAAAGGAATGAATTCTATAGTGTAGTTCGTTCCTTTTATATCAATTTTTTTACGGAACTTCTCGGTGATAATAAATATAGTAAAATCTTCATAATCTATCAGGTTATAATATCTTAATGCAGAACTTAGACCAACATAACCTGTTTTTATTCTTAAAGCTAAGTTATGAAAACTTTTTAGTTGTTCTGGATTATAATAAAGATCTTTTCTAGCTCTTTTAAGATAGTTCTTTCTACTGAGATTGTGAAGGAGCTTGTTTGTTTTACTTTGCTTAAAATCAGGAAATATTTGTCTAACTAATTCACTGTCTATAATCTCCTTATCTTTAATATATCCCCACAGTCTTTGTTCTTCTCTGCTTAAATAGTTTTTTTCTATCATATCCTTCCTAAAATGGGAATTATCTATATAAATCTTTCTAAATTTTATTTTCTAAAAATAAAAAAAAGTTAGAAAAATAGCAACAAACTGCAATAATTCGAAAAGTTTATATACGGATGAACATATATAAACTAATATGAACATATTTAAGGTTAATTAGTATGTTGATTTCAGAAAATATGCAAAAAATAATCAGAGTATTAGTTAATTCAGATATTATTATGAGCGTTAGAGATATCAGCAAATTAAGCAAGTCTTCTTTAGGTATAACTTCAAAAATCATTAAACAATTAATAGAAACAGGTTATGTTTCTAAAGTGAAAAACAAACTTAAAGTACATAATAAAGAAAATCTTACAAGAGCGTGGGGTTATGCTGTTAGCATTAATGAACTTCCTAAAATTAGTTTTATCAGTGCTGAAAAACCAAAGTATGTTATGGAAAAAATAAATAATGTTAGTGAAAAGAACGGTTTGAAGTACGCTTTTACTCTTTTGTCAGCAACTGAAATCATCAATCCTTATTTGTATCCAGATTGTGTTGATTTGTATGTTAACAAGAATGATTTGAAAGTGTGGGAAAAATTATTAGCGGATCAAAGAGTTTATCCTGCTGAGAAAGGCAACGTAACACTTTACTTAGTTGATGATAATTATTTTTTTAATGCTAAAAAAATTGATAAGTTTTCAGTTATTTCTTTCCCTCAATTATTTGTTGATGTTTTTTCAAAAGGCGGAAGATATATAGAGGGCGCTGAAAAAATCATGGAAGTGATAAGAAATGTATGACGTTAAAGAAACAGATTTATCATTTGAGTATTTGCAAAAGATTTTTGAACTTAGTAAAAATATAAAAATAGCAGTATTGGGTGGTTGGGCGGTTTACTTTTACGTTAATGAAGAATACAAGAAAGCTTTTGGTGCAGATTATTTAAAGTCTAGAGATATTGATCTGTTCATACCTCAGATACAAGAAAAAGAATTTAATGAGGTTTTGAAAAGATTACATTTTCAGAAAAGCGCTTACACATTCAGATATGAACTTATTTATGACAGAACTAGAAAAGAAATAATAAATTATGATAAGTCAAAAAAAATTCCAATTTATGATTTAGTTTTTATCTTTCTTGATTTGTTTTCGGATAAAAAAACAAAAATTATTGGTTCTTGGAGTATGAAAGAGTTAGAGGAAACAAAAATAATCCGTAAACAAGAAATCTTTATGCTTGATATTAATACGTTATTATTGTTAAAATGTAATTCTTTTTTTGAAAGAGAAAAGCTTGATAAAGAATACAAAGATGCGTGCGACATTTACGCGTTATTGTTTTATTCAGGTCAAAATTTCAAATTAACAAAAAATGTTACTGAAGCTTGCAAAAAAATACTTCAAAGAGATGATTTGCAAGAATTTATTGCTGATAATGTGCTTAGAGACTCATTAAAGAAAAGCTTAGTTAGAAGAGATGTTGATAAGCTAATTTCTTAAAGAGGACGGATAAATTTAGGCATAAATATTTTTTCAACTTGCTATTTCAAACACTATCTTCGAAGCAGTCTTAACAGTCAAGTTATTAGTATCTTTTTCTGAATTTACTTCAACTAGATCCCAGCCTATAATGTTTTTGAGATTTTTTAAGCGTTCAATAAAATACAATAATTCTCTGCTTGTCAAACCTCCAGGTTCTATGTAGCCTGTTCCTGGAGCGAATATTGGATCTAAAACATCTATATCTAGAGAAATAAATAATCTTGAAAAATTCTTGACCGCACTCATAACATCATCGCATGCTTCAATTATTCCATCTCTAGCTATCGTTGCCATACTGAAAAAAGTAATTTTGTTCTTGATCAAGTAATCATATTCTTCTTTATCCCAATTGCGCAATCCAACAAGAACAATTCTTGATTTATCAACAAAATTATTCTCTATCAAGCATCTTAAGTAATTTTCATGAGTTGGTGGATCAAATTTCTGCATTAGGTCAGGATGAGCATCAAAAATCAACATCGCAGGCTTTAATGCTGCAGCAATTCCGTAAGTTGTTGAGTGATCTCCACCAATAGCGATGAAAGGTTCTTTTATTTTATCAAAATATTTTTTAACTTGTTCATGCACTTCGCTTAAATTCTTGCTGACTTTTACTTCTTCAACAGAAAACTCAGGAACTTTTCCGTTTTCCGCACAATAAAACTCCTTCAAACCATCAATTATCAAATTAGGCGCTTTTTCTGTTCCAGCATTCTTCTTCATGCTTCCTAAGCTTGAAGGGATTTTGATTAATTGCATAAACACTCTTTTTGTGGCAGATTTTAAAAACTCTTCTAAAAAAGCAACAAAACAAAATATTTATATTACCTTAACAGACCGTGCCCTAAATTGTAGTGGTTAAATTAAAATAAAAGATACTATAGTTTTCTAATTTTAGACGAAAGATTTATAAATATGTAGTGGTTAAATAAATATATGGTTAGCATAGTTGTTAAAAAAATAAATGGAAAGGAATATCTTTATCTAGTTGATTCTATGCGCGAAAAGAACAGAATTATCCAAAAAATCATCAAATACATAGGACCTAAAAGACCAATTCTTAAAGAAGAATTTGAAAGTATGAAATTGTCTCATGAAAAAAAGGATTGGATTCTTAAAGATTTTAAAGATGAGTTATCGTATACTGCGCATAAAGAACTAAAAGACGCATCAAAACAGTATCAAGAGTTTTTAAAAAATTTAGATAAAGTATCGCTAGAAAAAGAAAAACAAAAATTTTTGAGTAATTTTATTGCCAGCAGCAACGCAATTGAAGGTTCAACATTAACAAAGAAAGATACTTATGATTTTTTATTCGGAGATTCCGTTCCTAAAAATCATACAAAAAAAGAACTCTTTATGGCAATAAACCTTTTAGATGCATGGAATTATCTGGAAGAAAATTGCAAAAGATTTCCAACACATCAA
>JACRAI010000026.1 GCA_016213425.1 archaeon
AATAACTTCTTTTTTAATCATCTGCTTCCAGCCGTAGAGTTTTCTGAAGAATGTGTTTCTTTCGTAATTGCTTTCGAATTTTTCACTATGGACTGAAAAGGTGATTAATACAGCTTTTCTCTCTGTTTTCATAGTTTAGATTATTTACACACTAACTTAAATACTTTTTGGTCAATTTCCAAGATCAAAATTAAACACGCCTTTATTTACACACATAAATAAATTTAAATAAATAAGTTGTATAGGATTTACATGATGAATTCCAAACTTGAACAAATTCCTACAGTTGTAAGTAAAGAAGTAGAAGAGAGAATTTCTCAGATCCAATCGAAGTTAATGAAAACTATGGAAGTTGAAAAAGAATTAATGGAATTTGAAATTCTATATTCCTTGTTGATTAAACCTCAAAAGAAAGTTCACGATTTAATCAAGAAAGAAAGGGCTAAAGCTTGGCAAGTGGCTTTAAAAAGAGCTAAAGGAAGTAGAGAAAAAGCTATCGAGATTTTTGACGAAATTTACTTAAAATGAAATCTCTTCCTTCTAGTCCTGCTAATTCTGCCAGTTTCCTGACTAATTCCTCCTTGGAATAAATCACGTTAATTCCTTCTCTTTTTAGGTGTGCTACTATTCTTCCATCGTTAATGTGCTTATCAATATCAACATCACCATATTTTTCACGATATTTTTCAAGAAGTAAAAAACCTTGTTTATTGTCTATAGTTTTGTCATATCCCAATTCTTCTATGCTTAAAGCTTCTTTCACTTTCTTAATTTTATTTTTAGCATCAGCCCAATCGATTTTAAGTTTGGCGGTCATCACTCCAAATGTTTCATTGATGACTTTTGTAGAAACATAAAATTTTGTTTTCTTTAAAGTCGCCTGCCAATCCTCTAATAATTTTACTTTTGCTTCTTCGGTTAATGTTAAATCAATAAATACCATCGTGTCGAATGATACTTTGTTTTCGTCTCTGAATTCAAGCTTCTTTACTTCTATGTTTATCATTGCTTTCATTTTTTCCAGCCTCTTTAGAAAACTTGGATAAAGTTTCAGCAAAAGCTTCTATATAACTCTTCATAAGAACCTCTCATAATTTTGATTATAGTAAATTAAAAATAAATCTAAGACCCAAATGCGACAGCTAAGTTAAGACCCTATTTTGCGACAATACTGTTGGATGCACTGTTAACTTAACGGCTTTTTAAGCCAATTTTGATTGTTTTCGATTGCGTATAGTCATGTAACGTTAGTTAGGCGAAATTAAGTTAGATGTTGGTGTAACTTTCAGAAGAAGTTTTATTTTAATTTGTTATGAATTGCTTATCATGATTATACATCAGGTTTAACCTCATATTCATCATTTTACTTTGGATCTTCATAGTGTTGCAGCGCCATCTCCATGATAAATCAAACCATCATCGTTTATAATTAGTGCTTTCAACACATCAATATGCCCCAATTCCACTGAAAATATCAACCTCATAATCTCTCTAGTTGTTTTTTTATGAGACATTTCTATAGCTTCAGCTACTGTCGATCCCTCAATTATTTTTTCTGGCACAACATTGGATGCTTCCCATATTGGTCGAGATACCTCATCCCTTAATGGTAGGATCTCAGTATTTGTTTGACGAACGTTAACAAATTCATTTTCATAGCCTATAAAAGATTTGCAATTATGATTATCTGCAGCTTCTTTACCCAACTTCTTTGCACAATTACATGCTCTAGTAAACACAACCTTGTTATCAAATAAACCAACATCACTTATTTCTATGGCTATTTTATTTTCATGACCATAAAAAGTTGCATCGTCTCCGTGACCATTCAAAAAAATAAATTTAGGGTCTAATTTTTCAATTCTTGAAATAATTTCTGATTTTACAACTTCTTTCCCATCGACAAAATCCACTTTTATTCCTTTTTTCTCAGCTAAATTTGCGACTGGTATTGACCATTCAAACATATAGTGTGTAATAGTATCATAATCATTTCTCACTAATAAAATTCTAGAAATAAAATCACCCTATTTCAGAAACGCGTTTTGATAATGTTGCCATTTTTCTAAGGAATAATAGCTCCATTTTAATTGCAACACTACCAATTTCTGTATCTTTTTCTACTTCCCTTATGAGTTCTTCTTTTGTAAACTCCCCGAAATTACCTATTGAAATTTTGACATTAGAAGGTGTGGACATTAAACGAAATTTAACAAGTTCCTTTATATCTTTACTATAAGCAGACATATTATCACTTAATA
>JACRAI010000028.1 GCA_016213425.1 archaeon
AATTAAGTCAAGAGAAGTTCCTATAGTATACCCTCTTTTTACTGCACTGGAGGCAGTTGTTCTTACACACATTGAAGCTGCAACACCCATAAGTGTAAGATCATCTGAATCAAGTTCATTTAGCACTCCGTTAAAATCTGGCGTGCTGCCTTCTCGGAAAGCATCAAAAGCATATTTTGTAACTATTCTAGATCTAGGAACTTGACTACACTTGTCAAGTAAAACTGGGGAAGTTGTTAGATTTCCTTTATTAAAATATTCCACAATAACAACAGGAACATCATTCTTGGCGCAATAATCTAAAACTTCCAATTGTGAAGAAATCAATACTTTTCCTGCAGGACTAAAAAGGTCATCAATAGGATCGTACTGCATATCAATAAGAATAACTGCAGGATTCATTTTGATACCGCTTCTTTGTTCTGAAAGTTGAGTTGTGATCATTTTTTACCTCTACATTCCTTATTCATGTAAGGTAAGAAGAATAATTGATAATATGAGTCTGGGTCTTTTTCGAATTTTTCCTTAATATCTTTGTTGTCTTCTGTTTGTGTTGTTAAATAATCAATTCTTGCTTTTGCGATTTCCAGACTTTCTTGAGCTTCGGGAGTGCTGATATGTTGCAGTAAATCTATTTCTTCTTCTAAAAATCTTTTTGCTCCTTCAATAAATAAGTAAGGCAAATCTTTTTTGTCAACATATCTGTTTTTCAGCAACGATTTTGCTGCACTAACTTGTTTTCTTGCGGGTGTGCTTCTTCCTTTTCTTTGCGCGTAGACTTTTGGAGCAAAAAATTCACCCCATACTGAAGTAATAAACCCTTTATACCCTGTGCTTTGATCCCAATTGACTCCTAATTCTTCTGCAATTGTTGAATAAAACATATTTGCTTCACTTTCTGTTATTCCGGGAACTTCTCTTATTTTTTCTAACACTTTTTCCAAGAAATTATGAGGGTCTTTTATTTCTTTTAATCTTCTGCAGTCCGCGAAATCTGTTAAAACATAACTTTTTCCAGTCCAAACTAGGTTTTCTGGCTGAATATTGCTGTGTAAAATAATTTCTTCTAGTTTTGCTAATTCTGCATAATGTTTTCCCACAGATCTAGCTAGCTTTTCTAATCTTACCTTACTTAGTTTTGGAAACACTGAATTATTTCTGAATGAACTTCTCACATTGCTAGGAGTTAACCTGATTACGTACGCTTGATCTTGTCTGTCACTTGTTACACCATAATCTACATTGTTTTTGTAAACAAAGCACGCAGCCACTCTAATTGCTTCTCCTGCTTCGAAAGTGGAAGTTTTTCTTTGTAATTCTAAATTTTCAAATTCTCTCATACCTTCTGACTGGTCTAAACTGCCGTATCTTTCTCTTCCTTGACCGAAATAATCGCTTCTGCTCATTGCATTAGTTCTTTCATTATTTCCATCCGGACAACCCACACCTTTTATTTCTACCAAGAATTCTTTTCCATTTATGGTGACTCTCACGGGTTTTTCTTTGTACAATAAAATTCCTGTTCTTCCTTCAGGATATTTTTCTTCTGTCGAACTCATTAAAACTGAATAGTCGGTTTGTTTTACTCCGCTTGTTCTTAACAGTCCTTTTTCTAAAGTTCTAACTAGATTTTCAGGCAAGAAAGAATAATCTTGAGAATGCAAGATTTCTTTAATTTCTTCTTCAGAAAGATATAACGGAACATTTCTCATCACTCTGTCAGGATTCCAACCCGTGCCGAAAAATATTGGTATTTCATCACTGTAAAAAAGATTTCTGCTGCTTTTGAACTTGTTAGATCTTGATTTTTTTGTTCTTATACGTCTATTTTGACCACGAACAATGCTTACTAAACAAGGAAATTGTTCTTTAGGAACCTCCTGAGGATTTTTTTGCAATTCTAGTTTAGGAAGATGCTGTTTTATTTTATTTTCTTTTTTTTCAAAAATTTCTTGGTCATATACAGATATTATTTTTTCTAAGCAAAGATCATAAACAATATTAAAATTTTCAATTTTTGTTGTCATTTTTTCATCTCTTTCATTTCTCTGTATATTTCCATGAATGATTTCTCTGATTGCCAGAAAGATTCTTCTTCGGGAAACATTTCTTTGAATTCTTTTTCTAAACTCAGTTGTTTACATATCTTTTTTCCTGTTTTAGATTCATTGTATCTTAATATTTCAAAAAATTTAAGTTTGTTACCTGGAAAAAGAACTTCTCTTGGTCGCATTGTGTTCATTGGTTCGAATAATTCTTTAAGATGCTGTTGCATAGAATCTGCTGAATACTCTAAGTAAAAGCTTCTTGATATTGCAACTGCAAAGCTCTTTAACGCATCTTCTTCACTGACTCCGGGATCATAGCTCCTACCTAACCGATTCAAAATAGTCAATGCTTTTTTTTGTTCTTCATCAAGCACCAACTCTTGTTTCTCAAAGCTTCTTCTTGTTTTAGGATGTGCCTTAAGAATGTCTGTTAAGTTATTCGGACCTTCTTTGAATGCAGTGTCAAATACTTCTGACAAATAATCTTTAACACAAGGTAAGTTTAATATATCTAGAATTGGTTGTACCCTATTGGATTGTTCATTTAAATAACCTGTTAAACTTGAAAAGAAAGAGCAATCTAGCTCCTTTTTTGACCTGTCAACTTTTTCTAAACATTCTTTTAATACTTGATCAAGCCCTTCAATTTTTGCTTGTTCGGTTTTAATAATTCCCCATCGCTTTACTGCATAGTTGGCAAATAATTCATGTATATTAATTCCTTTTAATTGATCGTGATTTTTTGCAACAAAACCTATAAATTCATCCAAGTTTGAGCTGCAAAAATCAAAACATAATTTATTTATATTAGAATAAGTTGATTCATCTTCTTGAGGTGCTTCAGAAAGAGACTCTTTTAGTTCACAAACAGTTTGTATTAATTTATCTTTGTCATATCTTGCCTGCATTATCTTGCTTTTTATACTATCTAGACCTGTTAAAGATTTTCCTAATTCTTCTCTGAGCACTAAATCAAGTTCTACTAAGTCAAGCCAGCATTGCAACTTTCTTTTTTTATCTTTAAATGTGTCATACGCAACTTGTGCTAGTTTTGCCTTCGCTAAATTGCTTTCTAATAATTCCAGGTTATGCAAAATTCCTGCGTATTCGAGTTTAATTTCCTGCGCAGAAAATCTGAAGGAGAACGATCCATAACTCTTAATTAACATGTTTATTGTCTGTTCTATTAAACCAAAACGAAACGCGTTGCCTCTTTGAGAAGTGCAGTGGTCACCATAAGAAACATGAGGATGCACTTCAAAAAATGCCTTAAAAAATTCAGCATCATTAATTTCAACATTATTAATATAAGCAGGAGAACATATATCTACATCACCAGAGTTCATCCTAACAGGCCATCCTTCACATTCTTTGATAACTTTGTCAACTGCGCTTCTTAAGCTGCCACTATACTCTTTAACATTAACTTTATCTTGCAATTCTGCAGGAACTTTTGTTCCTTTGGGAATTAGTAAAGTCATTTCTGGAGTTAAACATAAATCGCCTAATATGAATGTATCATGTGCAAACAAATTAACCACTTGGTTTTCTAAAGATTTTAGTGGAGAAATCACTGCATAAGGAGTCTCCTCCCAACTATGTCCTCCATGTTCTCTAACTAACTCTCCTAGAGCAAAGTGAAGTGTTGGTCTAAAACAAGGAGGTTCTTCTCCCTTCCATTCGGTATTATAAGAAATATCTCTAGCACCTGCTTTCATAACACCTTCAGAAGGTAAAATTGGTGTTGCATGAACAGCATACACTTTAGATAAAAGTTCATCTAAAGGTGGCGGGTTAGTGCATGAATACAAAAATCTTCTACTCATGCTAGCACCTCAACTTTTCTGTAGACTGCAGGTTTCCAGTAGCAGTTTTCTTGAGATTTTGCTTTTCTTGTTAGTTCTTCGTCAACAAATAATTCTTTAGGTAGGAAATTTCCTAATTCTTCAAACATTTCATCATGATCTGCAACATAAATTAATCCTCCGGCAGGAAGATTTGTTGCTATTTGCTTTAATGCACCAGTTATATCTTTTCTGGAAATAGTTGCAGCATCATAAAAAAGAATGTTTGATAAATATATTTTTGTAAAGCCAAGTTTGCTTCCAGCGAGAGGTATTATATCTGTCGGGTGTTCAACAGTAAGATTTCCTAAATTTTGTTGAATTGCAGCCAGCCTTCCGGGTTTAGAGTAATAATTGTTTCTTTTTTTGAAACAGTCCGGAGCTAAAAAACGATAAGCAAGCACGTTTTCATTCCAGTAAGCAAAATCTTCATCAAATTCTGTAACTAAAAATCTGCGACCATCATTTTGATGTAATGCTTGAACTCTTTTTCTCACTAAAAAAATTTGTGAAGGACTTACATCAACAGCAGTAACTCTGCATCCTGATTCCAGCATTGCAAAAGCCTGATCACCGCAACCAGCAACAGCAAGAACATTATCTGAAGGTTGTAAATCTAAACCTTTAACTATTGCATCTAAAGATTCATTCACGTAAGTATATCTAGGAGGTTTCATTGGGTCACTCCGTGAATATAATGCTCTTTTGTTCTAACTAATTCTTGAGCTCTTTCAAGAGTTTTTTTATAGACATCAACAATGGCAATTTTACTAAAATCAGGTTGAGGAATTGAAACACCGTTTCTTTCAAGTTCTGTGTTTAATTTTTCTAAACACAAGAACATGAAATAATTAGCTCCTAATTCTGAAGCAGTTTTATCCTTCTTGATTATAGGGTACACTCTGTGGCCTACTTCATGAAATACATCTGTTAACATTGCGAGATTTGGTTTGTTGCGATAAAAAATCAAGAACCCTTCGATATTTACTCCTTGAGATTGTTCGGGTTTGCAGCCAACTTCTTTTTCAAAAGAACCGCCAAACACGCCGTTCATTGCTTGAACATAAAACTCATCAGGAATTACATACATACTAACACAGTCTGTTAATGCTTCTCCAGTTAAAGATTCAAAAATTCTATTCCAAACAATATCACATAAAGTTCTAGATCTTCCATCAAAATATCCTTGAAAATTAGCAGGATTAAAAAGTTCAGAACTGACAAGTCTAAACAAACCTTCATACGTTCCAGTTTTATTAGTATTTACAGTTAATTCTTTGAATGCTTTTTTAGGTTTTGGAAATGCATGTAATAATAGCATTTAACACCCTCCTGCCATAGTATTTTACTCTTTAATAGCAATCTCAGTATTTAAAGCTTTCGTTTTTTTACTACTTTAAAGTAGTTATTCATTTTTGGAAAGATTTAAATAATAGTTAGTCTAAACCTAACTATTATGAGGAAGGAAGAAAATGTTCTTGAACTATTTTTTAATGAGCCGTCCAAACATTGGCATTTTGAAGAGATACTCAGGAAAGCAAATATTAGCAGACCTCAAGTAAACAATTGGCTTAAGAAATTAATAAAAGAAGAAATTGTTAGACGAGTTAAAGAAAAAGGAAAAATGCCTTATTACGTTGGCTTTTTTGAAAATCCTAACTTTCAAAGTAGAAAAAGGTTGTTTGCTCTAGAAAGAATGCAGAAGACAGGATTTTTAAGTCACTTAATAAGTTTGGAAAAGGCCAAAACAATAATAGTTTTTGGCAGCTTCACAAGAGGTGATTGGTATAGTGACAGTGATATCGACTTGTTTATTTATGGTAACGCAGAAAACTTTGATAGAGGAGAATATCAACTAAAACTTGGAAGAGAAATTCAAGTCTTCAATCCTAAAACTAAGGAAGACTTAAAAAAATTTGAATCAGGCTTCATGAGAAACATTTTAAGAGGCATAACAGTAAAAGGATTATTTAACTTTCTGGAGGTGAGTATAAATGCGTGAAATAAGAACAAACAGAAATGCAAGCCTATATTATGGAAAACTTTTAACATATGCAGATTGGAAAGAGTAGAATTACAAACAAAATTATACATTAAAACTTTGAAAGAAAAGATTGAAAAACTTTTGAAAAAAGAAAACCTTTAAATAAACCAGTCAATTCTGAAGTATTACAATGACAAAAAGTGATTGTCTTCATTGTTAGTGAATTCTTTATTTTAAGTAGAAATGTTTATAAAAAAACTTCAAATGTTTGTTCTTGTGGCGATAGTGGTGAAATGGTTATCATGGAGGCCTGTGGAGCCTCAGTCGGGGGTTCGATTCCCCCCTATCGCTTTTAGCAGTTGGTCAAATTCGGCGGGATTTTAAGGGAATGAGAACTTAAAGGAAACAATGCTTGCCAAACAACCTTGATGCTGGGTCAAAGGCGCACTTGTTGCCAATGGTTAGCCCTCGTTTATAAATGTAGAAAACTATTATTTCTTGAAATCTTAAGGAGGTAAAAAATGAAAGAAGATCTACATAGATATAAAGAAAAAATAGAAATGGCGCGAATGGGGCTATTGAATGATCCGAAAGTCAGCCCTAAAAACAAAGAATTAATAACAAAATTTGAAAAGCAAATATTGCTAGAAGGGCTTAGTGATGCTAGAATTTGTAAGTATTTCTACATTCTGAAAATGATCGCTAAAAAGATTGAAAAAGATTTTGATCAACTTAAGAGGGAAGATATTGAAGATTTTATTCTTAAGCTTCACGCAAGCAGCTTAAGTATATGGACAAAGCAGAGCTATAAAGAAATGCTCAGACGATTTTTTCAATGGCTAAAAAATTGTGATAGAAGAACCTACCCTGAAGAAGTAAGCTGGATAAGTACAAGAGTTGATAAAAAACACAAAAATATGCCTAATGAAGGAGACTTGCTTAATGAGGAAGATGTCAAATCAATGATTGAACACTGCAAAAATCTAAGAGATAGGGCTTTTCTATCTGTGTTATGGGAAAGTGGTGCAAGAGTTGGAGAAGTGGGCACTTTACGGATAAAAGATATATTTTTTGATAAGTACGGGGCTCAAATATATCTTGACGGAAAAACAGGACCAAGAAAAATACGTTTAATAAGCTCAGTACCTCACTTATCTCAATGGTTAAGTGTACACGAAGCAAAAAATGATAGAGATTCAAGAGTGTGGGTGTGCTTAGTGAATGGAGGCATCGAGCCTATAACATATACGACGATAAGAAAAATGCTGAAGAAAATTTCTAAACGAGCAGGAATTAAGAAAAGAGTTAATCCACACAGTTTCAGGCACGCCAGAGCAACTTATCTTGCAAATCATTTAACTGAATTTCAAATGAATCAATACTTTGGATGGGTTCAAGGAAGCGGTATGCCCAGTACTTACGTGCACTTAACAGGAAAAAATACAGATGACGCCCTTTTAAGGCTCAACGGAGTTATTAAAATTGAAGATAAAAAACCAAGTCTTTTGCAACC
>JACRAI010000004.1 GCA_016213425.1 archaeon
ACACTGGTGCTTGAGGATGTTCTTTTGCGTAACGAATTATTTGTTTTATTAATTCTGTATTTTCACAACCTCTTAATAATCGTTCTATTTCGTCAAGAATTTTATCTTCATCAAAGGAAGCTCTGTCTGGAGAAATGTTTTCTAGACCTAAATCATAACTGAATAAGGAGTTGACATTTTTTATTTTTACTCCTTTAATAAAAACAGATCTTTGTTTTTTATTTAGATCTATGACTCTTGAAAAATTTCCGCTAATTGTCGGTCTGCCATATAACTCTTTATACTCATCATTAAAAAATAAAACTTTTTCTGGTAAGTTTAAGATTTCTTCAATTAATTTTTTTGATGGTTCTATGAATCTTGTTCTTGAACCTTGAACGTGAGTTCCGTTTTCTTTTACTTCAAAGCATAATCTTTCTAAATCATGATCTCCTATTTTTTCTGGTTTCGCGTAAGGTGTTGCTGTCCAGTTTTGTGATTTGTATTCAACTTTTATTCCGTTTCTTAAACATGCAGCTGCAACTAATTTAAGTCCTTCACCGAATTGACCTACACTTAATACGTCTTCTGTTTTTGATGAGAATAAAACAGTTAATAATCTTGCATCATAACCTTGCCCGTCATCTTCAAATATTATTTCTTGAACGGATTTTTCTGGGTTGTATTCTTTGAAATCTATCCATTTATCTTCTTGTTTGAATTTAATTGAAGTGTTTTTTCCTTTGCTGTCTGCAGGCAAATGATTAGAAATGCTGTCTAGAACTATTCTTTCTATACCCCGCGCATTTCTTCTGTAGTCTAGCGTTAGGGATGTTTCAAACTTTCTTTTTGTTCTTGCCATTTTATTTTCTTAATTCTACTTCTAGCTTTGCTACTTCTTCTTGCAATTCTTGAGCTAACTTATCTATTGTTTCTCTATCGTTAACTATTTCTTTTGTTTCTCCTACTTTTATTATTCTTAAATCTCCTTCATGTAATGCCATCTGGTAGCCGTTAATAGGTAAGTTTACAACTCCTCCAAATACTGGTTCGTCTTGGAATATTTTATCGTAAACGCCGGTTGTTCTTTTCAGGTAAAAATCTAAAAATATTGTTGGTAATTCCATTTTTCACCTCCTTGTTGATACTCTTCTTATTTTTGCGTAATTATTAGGATCATAATCTTTCTTTAAAGGACAAGAATGTCTATTAATATGTTCAGGAAAGATAACTGCATAGTCATCCTTATCTGGTCCTTTTCTAACGATCATTGGTTCTTGAAATCCAATTGATTGATTAGGAAAAACTAGTTTAGTTCTTTCAATCAATAAGCATCCATCTTCACTAAAAGAGAATGCTTCAGAGAGATGTATAAATCCTCTTTCTCCAGGTTTCATTTCTTCAATTTTTTTGAAATCAGCCATCATTTTGATCACCTTTAATTCTAGTTAATCTTCCTGAGTACTGTTTTTGTGTTTCCGCTTGAACACATTGAACAGTTAGTCTGCCGCTTTGGCATGCGTTAAAAAAGATTTCATCTATATCTTGTTGTGACGGTAAATGAAATCCTTTACCGTTCGAGTCATCAAGCAGGCCATATTCAGTTAGAACTATTCCTTTAACTTCTGCTCTGTTTTTAACAGGTGTTTCTCTTCTTTCCATAAACCAATCTAACATTTTTCTCCCTCCCCGAGTTTATCATAATTTTTATCTTCTAATTTAAGTGAGTTATCTGATTCAATTTTATCTAAAAGATTGTAAATTCGTGCACGATTCATTCTTTGAACCATTAATGGAAGTCCTACCATTGGGACCCAAATAGCTGAAGCCACTCCTAAACCTTTAAGACCCCATTCATATGCAATTAAAGGTGCTCCAGGAAAAAGAGTGTATTCTGTTGCTTTCCAGCAAACAGCTTCATAAATTCTAGTCATCTTTTCGTATTTTCTTAATTTTTCAGCGCGATTTTCTTTTTTTATGCCTTCAATTCTAGGCATATCGATGTTGAAGTGTTGTTTTAGTATTTTTTCTAGTTCATCTTCCTTTTTCTTGAAAAGGGGTTTTAATTTTTTAACTAAAGATCTTCTATATGTAGCCGCATTGTTTCTTCTTTCCCATTCTCTAGGTTCGAAAACCCATCCTAAGAATCTTTCTGTAAAACCTTTAACGGGCTTTATTACTTTGTTCGCGTACTTCCAGCCGCTTTCATCTTCTTTGAATCTTTTATATGTTTCTTGAACATCTTTTTTTATTGCTTTTATAGGAGTATTAATACTTCTAAAGAAATCCGAAGCACCATACTTGCTTTGTAATGATTGTTCTAAATTATTTTCAGTTGTCATTTTATTAGTAATAAGAACTAGAAGTATATAAATGTTTCGCTTTTTTACCACTCATAAGTGGTTAAAATAGAAATGTTTAAATATCAGTCATTAATATCCAGACACATGGAAAATTTAGTAGAATTGATCAAAGAAAGATGTCTGCTTTCTTCCAATACATCATTAATCAATTAAGGCTCTATTCTTTTTATTCCTTCAATTTTATCAAAATGTTTGTCTAGCGAAACAAGTTTTTTTATCTTCAAATCATCCATACAAGCAACAACCAATGAGTCATCAAAATCTAATTTTGTTTTACTCATAAGTTCAACAGAATTTGCCACTGTAAAAGGTGATGGCCTATGAATTTCCAAACCTACTAAGTTATCAATAAAAGTAAGAAAATCTTTCATAAGTTCAGAATTTTTAGCTTTATTCTGTATACTTAATAAACAAGCATAAATTATGAAGTCTGAAGTGAAAGCTTTAACTTCCCCAGATAAGAATTTTCTAATATACTGTTTACACAACTCACTCTTCTCATTTCTCAGCGCTATTTCTAAAAAAATATTTGCATCAATAAAAACTAGATCTATTTCGCCCATAATTTTAAAGCTTCATGTTGAAGCTCAACAGAAGTATATTTTCCTTTCAAGTGCGATAAAATTCCATCTATCAATTTAATTGGGTCTTTCACTTTTGGAAGTTTTTCCTCTTTTTCGTCTATCAACCACTTATTAATTACAAATTCACTTGCCTTTTTCAATGATCCTTTACTAAATCCAAACTTACGCATTGCCTTCTCACGAAATCTTCTTTCAACGTCTTCATTCAAAACCAATTTTAGTACCATAAGTACATAAGAACATAAGCACCTATTTAAATATTTCTCTTCTTTAATGGAGAGTTCGGTAATTGTGTTTTTGCGTTGACTCAATCACAATATTTATATACTTCAAATAAACATAATATATATGTGAAATATATATGGTTAAAGCTATGATTGATATAAATGAAAGCGCGAATCAGTTGTTAAACGTTATTAAAGCGAAATATAATTTTAAAACTAAATCTGAAGCCATCAATAAATTGGCTGAAGAGTATGCAGAAAAAGTATTGCATCATGAATTAAAACCTGAAGCACCTAAAAGGCAGATTGCATTCTGAAAAGGTTTCATAAAATCTGAACACTTTTTAATCAATTTAAATACTTCTTGAAAATCTTTCAATTTTTTTGTAGTATTTTATAAACTATTTTTAGAAAGACATTTAAAGAATAGAGCAATATATTTGCTTAGATGAATAAAGACAAAATGTATGATTTATTATTCTGGTCTAGTATGGGAGTTATTGTAGTTTGGATGATACTCAAAGCCATAGGAGTTATTAATACGCCCATGTTCGTTCAATTAATTCCTTATGCGGGAGGAATTTTTGCTTTCGGAGTTTTCTTTCAAATGATGAGAGAATTTAAAAATGAGATAAAAAGCATAAAAGAAGATACAAAAGAACTAAGAAAAACAGATCAAAGTCTTGTGTCAGATGTTTCTCAAATAAAGTTTAGGATGGAAAAAGTTGAAGGGAGACTTGACGGGCTTGAAATTAGCATGAATAGTATAGACTTGAGGCTTGGAAGAGTAGAAGCAAAGATATCTTAAGATTAATTTATTCAGAAATTTCTGTTTCACTCGCTGCCGCTCGATTTTACTTTCAAAAGTCTCGGCTTGATCTATCTTTAATTTTACGCCGAGACTTTATCATGAATACCTGTACAATATTCTTGTGAAGATTCGCCAATCTAAATTAAAATATTAATTTATTGGCTGATCTGAAAGTTAAATCGACTGAAAGGAGTGAAATCACTAATGATTATACTAGAGATATAAGAAAAAGAGCATAAACAAGAATTTAAAATAAAAGAAAAAAAGAAAAAGGAATTTTTATAGTACGTCAATTCCTAATTCATCACTGAATTTTTTAGCTTTAGCTTTAGAGTGTGGGTCATCTTTTCCTAAGATCCATGGACTGTCTACTCCTGTAACTATAGTCATTACCATTAGTTTTCCTTTCATGTCATCACTTACTCTGGCTCCCCAGATAACGTTTGCATCATCATCCATGTGCTCAGTTACTAATTCTCCTACACGGCTAATCTCGTCAAGGGTTAGATCAGGTCCTCCCCATACGTGGATTAAAGCTCCTGTAGCTCCTTGGTAATTGATGTCTAGTAATGGGTTGCTTAGTGCTCCGTTTACCGATTCTTCAACTCTATTATTTGTGTCGCTTACTCCTACACCAATTGCTGCTACTCCACCGTTAGTCATTATTGCTTTAACGTCAGCGTAGTCCAAGTTTACTAAGCTTGGTAATGCGATTGTCTCAACTATACCTTTGATCATTGTTGCAACTAATTCGTTTGCAACTGCAAAAGCTTGTTGAACTGGTAAATTTCCAGCGATTTCAACTAATCTGTTGTTGTCAATTACTATTGCTGTATCTGCAACTTTTCTTAATTGTTGTAGTCCAAATTCTGCTTTGTCAATTCTTGCTCTTTCAATGTTGAAAGGCATTGTTACAGTTCCAATAACTATTGCTCCAGTTTCTTTAGCTACTTGTGCCACCACTGGTGCAGCTCCTGTACCTGTACCACCACCCATTCCGGCACAAACAAATACCATGTCTGAACCTCTGAGTGTTTCCTTGATTTGCATCAAGCTTTCTTGTGCTGCTTCAGCTCCTCTTTGAGGAAAACCTCCGCAACCTAGACCTCTTGTTAGGTCTCTACCAAGCAAGAATTTCTTATCTGCCTCGACTACATTTAAGTGTTGGTGATCGGTATTTGTTACTATAACTTCAGCTCCTTTAATACCTTTCTTGTAGAGCCATCCAGCCATATTACTTCCTGCTCCACCTACACCTACTACTTTTATGTTCGCTTTACCAAATTCCAAGTCATTCTGTTCCGTTTGTTGTTGCCCTAAGGCATTTTGTACAAGCAAATCCATTTGCCCACCTCCTCACGTTTTCCCTTTTTTCGGTCTTTAACGCTTTCATTTGGTCTTAATGTTGGTCTATGAATATAAAGGAAAGGGTGAAAGGCTCCCCATTAAATTTTTCCTAGAGAGTTTTGGGGGTGTTTTGGAGGAAGAAATCGAGGAGAGCCCTTCCGTTAAAAGGAATATTTTAATACCTCTTTTTCCCTCAGTATACACTTTATGTATACTAATATAAAGAAAGCACTACTTATATATAAATGTTTTGTTTTAGTATACTTGTCCTCGAAAGACAAGCTTTATATACTTTTTTAGTGTTAGACGCTTCATGGTAATTTTATACGATAGATTCAATCTTTCCGAGGATATTTTCGAAATAATCTTCTCAACAAGTCAGCAAATAATCGTAGCAAAAGAATTAATCAAATACGTTGTAGATAATAAAGGAGAGATCAGTAAAACAGAGATGAGCTTGTTTGCTACAAAATTACACGACGGAAATTACGAAACCACTCTAGAAGATCCTCCATACAAAGGAAGAAAAGCAAAATTAAGTTATAACAAAAGACAATTCTATGATAGAATATTAACACCAATGAAATCAATGGGATTAATTAATTATGATTTGTACAAAAAAACTTACAAGATAAGCGCGCACTTTAGCAATGACTTGATGAAAATCGGATTAATGTGGAAGAAATGGCTAGAAAAACAAGGATATAATAGTTCTTAGTTTTTGGTTCGGGGTTTGCAGTCAGACGTCTAAAGATGCAAAAAAAACTTCAAACTTATTAAAGAATTTCTTCAAATTCTTCTTTATTGATAAAGCTTAATTTTCCTCTAATTGCTTTGCGAAGTTTTTCTTCTTTAGTTTCTAAATCTATATCTTTAGGATCGATAACTTCAACGTGGGTGTCTTCGTTTGAACTGATTGTATTTCTCATTAATTCTCCTAAACCAAAAGAGTATGCTGCTAAAAATGGTTCATCTTTGAAAGCTATTAATCCTCCGAAAGATATAATGTTAGGAATAACTCTTCCCACACTTATTTGAAATGCTTCATTACACCAAGAATAAAATTTAGCCCTAGTTCTTTCTTTTGGATCTAGGTAAAGCTCTTCTATTTTAGCTCTTCTTTTGCTTTCTCTTCTGTGTGTTTCTATACCAGTGAAATAATTCACGAAATCATTTACGAACATTTTTTTACCCCCTCAATAAACGCTGGCCCTAGTCTTGCTTCATGTATTGATTATCTACATCAAGCGTTAATCTTGCACTAAACTCTGCCCAAAGATCTACTTGGCCTACTTCTTCCAATCCTTTCTTAACTTCTTCAGGAATATCATAATTTTTGTATAAACATAACCATTCTGTCATTTTTATTTTCCTCCTTGATAATCATTTCTTGATTTTTGTAAGAATAATTCTTGAGTATCATCCCATTCTTGTCTTTCTTGAATTTGTGCTTTCTCTGAATAAAACTTTATGAATTCTTCAGCAATACCTTGACAAATCATTGAATGTTCTTGATTTGATTGAGTTTTCATTTTTTCTTCCTTGATCTTTCTTTTTCAAATTTAAACAATATATCTGCTAGATCTCTGTGAACAACAACAGTGTCTGTTGAGGCTCTAACACTGGCAGGAACTTCATTAATACTTCTGCAAGAATAAACAGCCCAAACATAAGGATTATTTTGACCTGCTTTTATGGCTAAAAAAGTCGCTTTATACGAGTTAGGATCCCACGTATTATATAGACATTTTAGTTTGTTCATTTTTTACTCCTGATTTTTACTTTTTCTTTTTGTTTTTTTATTTTTTATTACATCAGACTTTCTTCTTTGCACTCGAAGCAAGTAAGATTCAAACGAGCTAACCGTTTGAGGTTTTAAGTCATAATTAACACAAATAATTTGATTTTCTCCTGCAATTTTGAAAATGGGACTTTCTCCTTTGAAATATGGATCTTTGACCATAACACAATTTTCTCTTCCAGTGTAATTTACTTTTTTTGATCCTTCGTCCCCAGTTACAACATGTCTCTCTTTTGGAACTGTCACAAAAGAATAAACAGAAGGTAATTGTTTAAAGTACGCTTGCATGTCAGCAATGTCTGATTTGGCGTCACTTAAAACGTGTTCTAAATCTTCTTGATTGTCAACTATGCTTACTAAGTCTTCTCCTTTTTTCCCGTTTGCTTTTTCGTAAGCTTGCGCGATTAATGCGCCTACTTGATCTTCTTTTCTAACTTTGAAAACTATTCTTTTTTCATTTACAACATATACTTGGATTGGAGGATTTGCATCTAAAAGTTTTTTTATTTGAGGCGTTGGACCTCCAAAAGCTTCAGCCAGTCTCCTTGAAGCAAGATTTGTTCTCAGAGTCTCTACAGAAA
>JACRAI010000027.1 GCA_016213425.1 archaeon
CATCTGTGATATCAAAATCCATATCTGCTTGTTCAAGTAATTCTTCAATGTTTGTTCCTTTGAATTTTTCAGGAAGTAATTATATGCTATCTAGATAGGTGTTGAATGAAAATTCTTTTCCCTGTATTAATCCAGATAATTTATAATCAACTATTTCTCTATCAGCTAAATCGTTGAAGTATGCTGAAAAATACAAAAGATCTCCTTCTCTGGAATTTAAATAATTTGTAAGCAATATTTTAATTACATTTTGAGTTTGATCTCTTTGCTCAATCAAAGCTCTTTTTACAGCGTTACCTTCTTCAACAAGAAGTCTTAAACTTTTATTTTCAGTGTCTGAAGTAGTCAATAATTCATTAAGCATTCTGTTTTCTTCATTTAAATTTTCATATCTTAGCACTTCTTTATATTGTTTTTTTTCTTCAACAGCAAGAAGGCCAGGTTTTGCTTGTTCCGAAATTAATACAACCGATCCATTCAATTTAGAATCGCCGTTAACAGAGTCCAACATTCTTCTAACTGCAGTTAGATCAATTTGATCGTTTGAAACTAATTCAATAGAACTATAATTTTCAGTAATTCTTGGAGCTAAAACATTTCTCAAAGAAGGATAATAATTCATTTTATTTCTGGCAAGCTTTCTAAGTCTTTTACATAAAGCCTTATCTGTGCCGCCTATTAACTCTAAAATAACTTTATCTACCATATTTAAAAAGAAAAACAGAGCTTTTATAAATTTTTCAGCAAAACTTTTAAAAGGGCAGTAAGTATCATTATTAGTGGAAAAAGTTAATGTGCTGATTGTTGGTGGAGGAGTTGTTGGGTGTGCTATAGCTAAAGAGTTATCTGCTGTGACTGAAGATGTTTTTATTGTAGAAAGAAACAAAGGAATAACACAAGGAGAGAATCAATCATCTAGAAATTCGGGAGTGATTCATGCAGGAATTTATTATTCCGAAACAAGATTGTTTCGAAGTAACTGTTGAAAGTGCTAATTTCTCTGAAACATTTCAAGCAAAGTATTTAATAAACTCTGCCGGTTTGTATTCAGACGAGCTGGCTAGGATGGTTAATCCGGAAAGTCCTTATGAAATAATTCCTGTTAGAGGAGAATATGCTTGTTTTTACAAGTTAAGGAAAGAATTAAGCACAGGTATGAATGTTTATCCTGTGCCTTTAGGAAATTTTGTTGAAAATGGTGAGCTGGCTGAAGTTTCTTTCAAAGAATTTCAAAGTTTACTTGAGCAGAAAAAAATTCATAAAAATCTAGGCATTCACTTAACCCCAACTCTAGAATTTTCCGAAAATCTATCTCATATAGGTGACACAGTTATTTTAGGTCCAACTTCTACGGTAAATATAACAAAAGAAGATTATTCAAATTTTTACGATGAAGACTATTATTTAAGAAATACTAAAGAATTTTTTCCTAACTTAAAAAAAGAAGATATAAAACTACATCAGACCGGAATAAGAGCCACTCTGAAAAATAACTATGATTTTGTAATAGAAAAAGACAAAAAATATCCTAACTGTATTAATCTTTTAGGAATAAATTCTCCAGGTTTAACTGCATCATTGGCAATTGCAAAACAAGTAGTTACAGAAACGTTTATAAATAAACCGTGATTCTCACTACTCAAGCCCGAGTCTTTAAGGCGATTATTAGGGTTTAATCGTTATTTCTCGGAGCTTCATGAGGTAAAAAAATTAATGGTTGATTTACAAAAACTAGTAAGGTTGTTGAACTCAGATCTTGATGGCAACAAAACAGTTCTTTACGAGTTAATGAAAGTTAAAGGTGTTGGTTTAATGTTCTCAAATGCCATTCTTACCATGCTTAAAATACCTAAAAAAACAAAACTAGGAGATTTATCTAAAGAACAATTATTGAAAATAGAAGATGCAATTAATCATCCTAAAAAATTAAACCTTCCTTCTTGGTTGTTCAACAGAAGAAAAGACTTTGAAACGGGGGAAGATACTCATTTATCATCAACGCAGTTATTCATAGCAAACCAAGAAGATATCAAACAAATGAAGAAAACAAAAACTTACAAAGGAGTAAGACACATATTCGGATTACCAGTAAGAGGACAAAAAACAAGAAGTAACTTCAGAAAAAATAAAGGTAAAGGAAAATTAGGAGTATCACTTGCAGGAAAAAAGCCAACCGCACCTAAGGAAGGCAAGGAAGGCAAATAAGGAGATTAAATGGGAGATATAAAAAAAATCAAGAAAAACTATTCTCCGCCAAGACATCCTTGGGAGAAAGAAAGGATAGAAGATGAAAAAAAGATTTTGTTAGAGTATGGTTTAAAGAATAAAACTGAAATATGGAAAATGAACAGTATCCTAAAAGATTTTACAGGTCAAGCTAAAAACTTAATCGCTTTAAAAAGTGCTCAAGGTGAAAGAGAAAAAACACAATTACTTGGCAAACTTCAAAGATTAGGCATATTAAAAGCAGGTGCAAGTCTTGATGACGTTTTATCATTAAATTTGAAAAATATTCTTGAAAGAAGACTTCAAACATTAGTTTTTAGAAAAGGTCTTGCAAAAACAGCCAGACAAGCAAGACAGTTTATATCACATGAGCATGTAACAATTGGTAATAAAACAATTAGCGCACCAGCGTATCTTGTTAGTGTAAATGAAGAAAATGGCATTACGTTTATTTCAACTTCAGAATTATCAAATCCAGATCATCCAGAAAGAATAGAAAAAAAGCCAAGCAAGGAAAAAATAACTGTTAAGGAAGAAAAACCTGTAAAACAAAAAGCAGAGGTAAAGAATGTCAAAGAGTGAATCAACACAACCTGAAGAGAGATCGTCAAGACCTCCTAGAACGTACAATAGACCTCCTAGAGCAGAACTATCTGGATCAGATGGACAAGTATGGGCTATGTGTCACATTTATGCTTCTTATAACGATACAATAATAACAGTAACAGATATAACTGGCAGCGAAACTCTTGCTAAATGCAGTGGTGGAGTAGTAGTTAAAAGTGATAGAAATGAAAGTTCAACTACTGCAGCAATGATGGCTGCAAAAATAGTTGGCGAGCAATTAAGAGATAAAGGTGTTAGTGGAATACATGTTAAAATAAGAGCTCCTGGAGGCCAAAATGGACCAAACACTCCAGGTCCTGGAGCGCAAGCAGTAATCCGCGCGTTATCCAGAATGGGAATAAGAGTAGGATTTATAGAAGATGTTACCCCTTTACCACATGGTGGATGCAGAAAGAAAGGAGGAAAGAGGGGGAGAAGAGTATGATCAAACAGCTTGATAAAAATAAAATAACTGAACGAGTAACATTGCACGTTACAGGAATAAATGAAGCTTTAGCTAATACTATAAGAAGATTAATAATAGATTCAGTTCCTACAATGGCGATAGAAGATGTAGAAATTGTTCAAAACAGTTCCGCTCTTTATGATGAAATGCTTGCATTGAGATTAGGATTAATTCCTCTAACAACAGATTTGAAAGCTTATGATTTGCCTGAAGAAAATGACAAAACTTTTGGTTCTGAAAGAAGTGCTAAAACAAGTGTTCTTTTGAAGTTATCTGCTAAAGGTCCTTGTAATGTTTATGCAAAAGATCTTAAGAGTAAAGATCCTAAGGTGAAACCTGCACAGCCAGATCTTTTAATTGTTAAATTGCTAAAAGGGCAAGAACTAGAAGTGAGTGTAACAGCTATTTTAGGTAGAGGAAAAGAACACGTTAAGTGGAGTCCTGGATTGTGCTGGTATATTAATTATCCTAAACTGACAATTAATAATAACAGCAGTAAGTTTGAGGAGTTTAAAGAAAGATATCCTCCACAAATTTTCAAAAATGATAAAATAGACAAAGACACAATAATAGAGAATAATTTGATCGACACCGTTGAAGGAATTTGTGATGACGTGGTAAAAGTAGAATATGAACCAGATGAGTTTTTATTTTTCATAGAACCATGGGGACAACTCTCTCCGAGAGAAATGTTCACCACCGCTTTACAACTTTTTGAAGACCAACTAAAAGAGTTGGACGAAAAGCTCAAATAAGCGGGGGTGGCAGAGCCTGGTCAAATGCGCTAGGTTGAGGGCCTAGTCCCTTATTGGGTGCGAGGGTTCGAATCCCTTCTCCCGCAGTAAACAACGAATAATAAAATGAAAAGAACAGGACCAACAAACGAACACTTGCAAATGCTCATCCAAGAGCTGAAAAAAGAATCAAATAGTAGTAAAGCTGACATTTGGAAGAGAGTTGCTAGTGACCTTGAAAGATCTACTAGAGATAGAAGAGTTGTAAACTTATCAAGAATCAATCGTTACACAAAAGCAAATGAAACAATAGTTGTTCCAGGAAAAGTTTTAGGAAGCGGTGAGTTAAATCATGGAGTAACTGTTGCAGCATTATCCTTTTCAGAAAGTGCTAAAAATTTGATCGCACAAAAAGGAAAATGTTTAACAATTCAAGAGTTATTAAAAAGTAACCCGAAAGGTAAAGATGTGAGGGTAATAGGATGAGCGAAACCAGAAAAGTTGAAGAGAGAAAAGTACATCATAAAAAACAGAAACCTCAAAATAGAGAACCTCGACAAAGAAATCTCTTAGTCATAGACGCAACTAATTTAATTGCAGGAAGATTGGCTAGCTGGGTTGCAAAACAAGCATTAATGGGAAACCAGGTTGCTGTTGTTAACAGTGAAAAAGCAATAATGACTGGTGATTTGCACAAAATAGTTGCTAGATATCAATATTTAAGAACTGAAACAGGAACTCCTTTCACAGGACCGTTCTTGTCAAGACTTGCAGACAGATTTTTAAGAAGAATAATTAAAAGAATGCTTCCTTTCAAACGACCAAGAGGAGCTTCTGCTTACAAAAGAATAATGTGTTATTTAGGTGTGCCTGATGAATTTGCAGGAAAAGCGAAAACATTAAAAGAAGCAGACGCATCAAATACAAAAACGATTAAGTTTACAACTATAGAACAAATTTGTAAATTATTAGGAATAAGAAGACCATGAAACCAATACAAACCGTAGGAAAAAGAAAAAGAGCCATTGCAAGAGCAACGCTCAATGAGGGCAGTGGAAGGATAATAGTTAATTCTGTTCTTATACAAAATTATACTCCTGAATTATAC